>JANWYM010000359.1 GCA_025055355.1 Abditibacteriales bacterium | reverse complement strand
GGGGTGGTCAGGCACGAACAGCGTCGTGCGCTTCGCCGCACCGTCGAGGAGGGCAACGCAATCGGGCATCGCGACGCCGGTAAAGTAGTAGAAGGTGTTGTTCTGTCGGAACTTGATGTAAGCCTCTGGCGTTTCCGCGCCCAGCAAGATCGCTATCCCGTCGGCGATATGCTCAAACAATTTCTGCCGCCGCTGCGCGAACTCCTCTTGGGTAAAGAACGGACGCGGACCGGCGTGGCACGGGGCCAACAGCATCACCATCCAACAAAGTAGCCATCCTACTCTGCGCATTGTGAACCTCCCGTCGGGGAATTAACATCCTGATAGTCTAATGCGGAAACGGAAGGCTGTCAATTTCTCAACGCCGACAAAAAGAAGCGTGGAGAGAGGGATGGTCACCCCGCAGAGCGAATATATCGCTCGCAAAACACAACAACCATCAGGAGGCATCGTTGACATGGGCATGACCGTTTCATCCGAGCAGTTGCAGAAATACCAACAGGACGGCTACGCGATTTTTCCGTCGGTGCTGGACGCCGATTTGATACAGGAAGCCAGCGACCACGTGGAGTGGCTGCAAAAGAAGCACCCCCAGTTGCGCCCCGAAGCGCTGCATCACTGGTTGATGTGGGACGACCCTTTCTGGCTGCGGCTGATTGCGGATGACCGTTTGCTCGACATCGTGGAAGCGTTCATCGGACCGAACATTGCCCTGTTCGCGTCGCACTACATCTGTAAGCCGGGCGGCGACGGACTGCCCGTATTGTGGCATCAGGACGGCTACTACTGGCCGTTAGAACCGATGGAGGTCATCACCGTCTGGCTGACAGTGGACGACTCCGACCGCGAAAACGGCTGCATGCGGGTCATCCCCGGCACGCACCGCCCGCGGACGTTGTATCCGCACATCCGCGCCACCACCGAAGCCGTGCTGTCACAGGAATTAGAGGCCCACTTCGTGGACGACAGCAAAGCCGTGGACGTGGAAGTGCCACGCGGCGGCATTTCTGTTCATGACCCGTTCCTCATTCACGGCTCCAACCCCAACCGTTCCTCGCGCCGCCGCTGTGGGTTGACGATTCGTTACATCCCCACCAGCACCAAAATCACCCGCGAGGATTGGAAGACCTTTCTCCTGCGCGGCACGGACACGCACCACAAAAACGTCTACTCCCCCTTCCCGCCGTTTCGCCCCGGCGACCATTTCCCGTTTCGAGATTTGGCGACCTATCGGGGCGGCGTGGCATGAAAGTTCATCCGTCAATAACGCGCCAAAAGTTACGCCGTTGCTTCCACCGCCTTTCCCCTTCCCCAATCTCTCCCACCGCACGTTGGCACGTTGAAATCTGCTGACTTGCCAACGTCCCAACGTTGTGACCGGCGGGGACGACGGCGTCAATCGCAGCGCGGTGTTGACGTAGTTTGTGGCTGAAGGTGCATTGGCTCTGGCAACAACCGCTCGCTGCCGCTGCTGTTAGGGGTATTGAGATTGGGAGGTAAGAGTCGGACGGATAGCGACAACAGCATCTCTCCATCAGCCCGAATGGAGTCCCTACCCCCTTTCCCGTAACATCTTCCTTCCCTCAATCGTATCAACCTCTGAACGCGCTGGGGAAGGAAGAAATCATATCTCTGGCGTCTAACCTCTTGCAATAACCGTAGACCATGGGGAGGCTCAAGACCTGCCCCAACGCCCGAATATTAGGAGGTTCACCATGCTTAGAGTTACATCTCTCTTCATCACTCTCATCATGCTTACCTTCGCTCGTCCCGCCTTTGCTCAGAAGCCGCCCCTGACGCCGCTGGCGGTGGGGCGGGAGGCGTTGATTGAAAGAAAGTATGAGGAGGCGGTTCGGGCATTAACGGCGGCAGCGTCGCAGGGCGGGCAGCACGCGGACGAGGCGCAACTGCTGCTGGGACATGCCTACTACTACGCGAAGAAGTACCAGGAAGCCATCGCGGCTTACGATAAGTTGCTGCGCGACTTTCCCCGCTCGGCGTGGCGCAAGAAGGCGTTGTTCAAAAAGGCTGACTGCTACCTCGCCCTGAAGCAGTATGACAAAGCCGCTGAAATCTACGAGCCGGAGATGGCTTACATCGTCTCCGACGAGCGCAAGGAGCAGGTCGCCGACACTTACCTCAAATACGCCAACCAATACTTTGAGCCGCCGAAGGACCCGAAGAAGGAAACGCCCGCGCCGAACTTGGCGAAGGCGAAGTCGCTGTTCCAGAAGGCGCTCGACATCGGCTTGACGCCCAAGCGCAGGGAGGAGGTTTTGTTCCGCATAGCGATGTGCGACTTCAAGACGGGCAATTTCAGTTCGGCGGGAGCCTCCTTCTCCCAACTCCTGCGCGAGTATCCCAAAGGCGCACACGTCGAGCCAGCCAAATACCATCTGGGGCTTGCTCACCTCCGGGCGGGCAACGACCGCGCGGCGCGGAAGGTGTTCAAGGATTTCCTGAGCGATTATCCGAAAAGCGCGCTGCGCGGCGACGTGAGTTACGCGCTGGCGGAAACGTTCCACGTTCCCAGCCCGCGCGATGACAAAGAACTTGAGTTGGGTGTGAAGGCGCTGCGCTCTTTCGTCGCGGAGTTCCCCAACCATGAGAAGGCGCGGCAGGCGGCATACTTCATCGGGTTATCCTACTTCAACCAGCAGCGGTATGAGGATGCCATCAAAGAGTTCCAGTCGTTCATCAAGAATCATGCGATAACCTCCCCTAACCCCTCCTCGCCAAGGAGGGGAACCGCCTCTGCTCCTCCCCTTGATAAGGAGGGGATGGAGGAGGTAGCACTTGCCAAGAACAACCTGGGACTTGCCTTCCTGCGGCTGAAGAAATACAGTGACGCGATTGCGGCGTGGGAGGCGTTTCTGCGCGAGCATCCCGTGCATCGCTTGTGGAACAGCGTGCAGCGGCAGGTGATTGACGCGCAGTATGCCATCGGCGATGAGGCTTACAAGGCCAAGAAGTATGACGAGGCGCGCCAGGTGTGGGCGGCATTTCAAGAGAAATATCCGCTGGACGTGCGCAACGCGGACATCATGTTCCGGCTGGGCATGATGCTGCACGAGGAGAAAAAATATGATGCCGCGATGGAGCAGTGGCAGAAGGTTGCCAGTAAGTATGCCGACACGGAGAGCGCGTCGCGGGCGCAGTTCATGATTGCCATGACGCTGGAGAAACAGGACAAGTTTGAGGAGGCGATGGAGGCGTTCCGCAAGGTGACGGGCAACTGGCAACAGGAAGCGCAGCGGCGATTGCAGGCGCTGCGGCAGCGCAAATTGGTCGTTTACACCGAGCGCACGTTCACGACGGCGGACACGCCCGCGCTCAAACTCATCACCCGCAACATCAAGCGGCTCGAGTTCCGCGCTTACAAAGTGGACATGGGCGACTACTTCGGCAAACTCCACACCATGCGCGGCGTGGAGCGACTCGACCTCGCGCTTATCGAACCCGACCAGCGGTGGGAACTCAACCTCCCGAACTATCAGGACTTCAAGGAGTTAGAGACCGACGCGCCGCTGCCGTTCAAAGACCCGGGCGTTTACGCTGTCATCTGTCAGGCGCCACTCGACCCCGAAGAGCAGCAGAGATACCGCGACGCCGGACAGGAACCACCCGTGCTGGAGGCGACCAATATCGTCCTCATCAGCGACCTCGGCATTATCACCAAGATAACCCACAACGACGTGTTCGTGTTCGCGGAAAACCTCAGAGACCGCAAGCCGTGGCGGGATGCGACTATCTCCATCAGCGATGGGCGACGCGTCATCGTCGCGGGAAAGACTGACGGAGACGGCGTGTTCCACTATCAGTTCCCCAAAACCCAAAGCCCAGAACCTAAAACCAATGAGTGGCGCGTGCTGGCGGTCGCCCACGGTCACTACGCCTCCACGGAAGGCAACTTGCAGAACGTCGCGGTCGTGGCAGGCTTGCAGCCGACGGCGTTCCTCTACACCGACCGCCCGCTGTATCGCCCCGGTCAACCCGTTCATCTGCGCGGGATTGTGCGCAGGGTGGAGAACGGCGTTTACGTTTTCAAAAAGGGCGATGAGTTCACCCTCACCATCCATGACCCGCACGGCGGCGTCATCCACACGCGCCAGGTGCAACTCAACGACTTCGGCACGTTCAGCGCCAGCCTCGTGCTGCATGACGAAGCGCCGCTGGGCAGATATAGGATGCTGCTGACGCAGAAAAAAGCGGTGACCCCTGAACAGGCAACGGCTTTCTGGGCGGAGGGTTATTTTCAGGTAGCGACCTATCAACTGGAGAAAGTCCGCCTGACGATTGACCTGCCCAAGTCGGTTTACCTGCGCGGGGAAGACATCAGGGGCAAGGTCATCGCTAAGTATTACTACGGTGAGCCGCTGGCAAAGCGGAAGGTGAAATTCGGCTGGAACAACGAGGTCGGCGAGGAGCGCGAGACGAACGAGAAGGGGGAGTTTGAGTTCACGATCCCCACGCGGCAGTTTGAGGAGGAGGAAGTCGTCAATCTGTGGGCGCGGCTGGAGGAGGAAGGGGCAGCGACGCAGACGGCGGCTTACGTGGCGACCGTCGGCGTGCGGGCGCACCTGACGATGGTGCGCGACCTGCACCTCGTCGGCGAGAGGTTCGATGTCAGCATCGAAGCCAAAGACCTCGCGGACAAACCGTTTGCGGGCGCGTTCACGCTCAAGGTGCTCAAGCACGAGAAAGACGAAGCGGGACGCTTGGGCGAACGCGAGGTGCAATCGCTGCCAGTGAAGACGGACAAGGAGGGAAAGGCGAAGGTCTCCCTGAGCCTCGCCGCAGCGGGCGATTACACGCTGCGCCTTCTCGGACAGGACGCGAACGGCAACCCGCTGACGAGCGAGACGTTCACCAAAGTCGTCGGTGACGAGGACAAAGTGCGCC
>JANWYM010000358.1 GCA_025055355.1 Abditibacteriales bacterium | reverse complement strand
AGTCGAACGACGCGGGCAACATTAACGGTTATGTCCACTCCCACCGCTTCCCGGCGGCGAACACCGCCTTGCCGTTTGTCAACGGACACAAGGAGCAGTTGGAGGTCACCAAGAAGTTCTTGCAGAGTGGTTTCGTCACAGTGGACATTTTCGCCCTGCGGCGGCAGGACCCTCTGTCGAAACCTACCAAGGTGCCAACCTTCCAACGTCCCAACGTTCAACGACAAGACGAACCGCAACTTTCCAGCCTGATGGGCGGCGAGGTCGGCGGACATGAGACACGGATTGAAGCGGCGAACGTGGCGGACATCAAAGAAGAGTTCATCGCCCCGTTGAGCAACACCGTGCTGCGGCGGGGGGAGGAAGTGTTGATTGATGTGGTGGTGCGCACGCGCAAAATCGGGCACGCCTTCCCCGGCGGGACGATTGATGCCTTCGACGTGTGGCTGGAACTGAAGGCGGTGGACAACAAAGGCAAAGTGCTGCTGTGGAGCGGCTTCTTGGAAAAGCCCAATGGACCGGTGGACCGCTGGGCGCACAAGTATCGCGCCCTGCTGGTGGACGGTAACAGCAACCGCATCAACAAGCGCAATGCGTGGGCGGCACGGGCACGGGTCTATGTGCGCGCCATTCCGCCAGGCGCAGCGGACACCGTCCACTATCGCCTGAAGGTCCCCAAGGACTGCGGCGACACAGTGACCATCACCGCGAAACTCCACTACCGCAAGTTCGAGTGGTGGAACACGCAGTTTGCGTTCGCGGGCAGACCTGTGAACAAAGAGAATTACGAGGTTGAGACCCGACAAGCCAGCGGAGACGCGCTCATCAAACCCGCTGCCACGCTGACGGGCAAGGCGTCCCCCAATGGCGAGCGCTTGACCCCCGTGGGGCTGGGGTTGAACAGGAAGACGGGTGAACTGACCGCCCACTGGGACAACCGCGAGTGGCGGTTCGACGCCGACGTCTCGACGGCATCGCCGGGCAATCTGAAGAAGGTGCCGGATCTGCCGATCGTCACGCTGGCGCGGGATCAAGTCACGCTCAGGGTAGCCGACGTTATCGAGCGAGTTCAGGCGCCCAAAGAGGACCCCATGAAACTCGCCGAACGCTGGAACGACTACGGCATCGGCTTTTTGCTGCAGGGCGACTTTCGGCGAGCCGACTATGCGTTCCGCAAGGTCATAGAGATCGCGCCGCAGTGGCCGGAGGGGTTCGTCAACCTCGGACGCGTTAAGTGGCAGGAGGGCAACTTGGTGGAGGCGCGGCAAGCGTTGGAACAGGCGTTCAAAATTTGGGACGCCCGACCCGACAAAGCCACCAACCCCAACTACCCCAAGGTGCATTTCTTCTATGCCCGCGTGCGGCGCGACCAAGGCGGCAAGGATGGGTATGACGACGCCCTCAAGCACCTGCGCATCGTGACAAAAACGTTCCCCGACGACCGCGTGGTGCGCAACCAGATGGGGCAGATTCTGCTGCGCCAGCGCAAATACGATGAAGCCATCAAAGAGTTCAAGCACACGCTCAGCATTGACCCTGAAGATGTGGAGGCGCACTACGGTCTCAACCTCTGCTATCGAGGGAAGGGCGACAAGAAAATGGCAGACCTGCACACGCGACTCTACGAGCGGTTTAAGTTGGTCGAACACATGGACCACCTCGTCGGTCCGTATTTGAAAAAGCATCCGTGGGACAATAACGAGTCGCGACAGGTGCATGAACATTCGTAGAGAACGTCCTCGTCCTCCTCGTCCTCGAACCCCAAAAGCAATCGAGGACGAGGAGGACAACGAGGACGGTTTTCAAGTGAGGTCGCATGACCATCTTCACAGCCGTCGCTCTGACCTTTGCCGTCGGCTTGTTGCCCCCATTCGCTGAGCCACCGCAGCCCCCCGTGGTATCATCGGGTGAAGAGGTTGACCTGTTCAAGCACCGCGCACCGGAGCGTCCGACCGTTTTTGTGTTTGTGAAACCAACCAGCACCCTGGAGCGCGATTTCCTGAACAACCTGCACCGCAAGTTCGGCGACAAAATTGGCTTTGGGGTCGTGCAGCTCAAAAGCGGCGATGAGCCGGTGGCGAAGCAGTATGAGGTGAAAGAGACGCCGACGGCGCTGGTGTATGACCGTCGTGGGCGACTGGTGACGCGCAGTTCCGACGCGGCGGCGATTGAAGCGGCGGTGATGAAAGCCGCCCAGGTGATGCGCATTGATTGGGCGGAGGAGGGCGACCCACGTTTTGAGGAGGTCGTGCGCTTGCTGGGCGGACGGCGGCAGATACCGGGGATTCTGCGCACGATGAGTTTGAAACCGCAATACATGGCTTATATCAACGACCTCTCCCGGGTGGCGCACTTCTCCGACGGCTTCCTCAATCGCCGCATCAAGGAAATGATTGCCACTTACGTGTCCGCCCTCAACCAGTGCAAATACTGAGTCGGCTCGCATGCGCGCCTCCTGCAGTTGCAGGGACAGGACGCGAAGGACGTTGATAGTATCGGCACACTCAATCTGGACAAGGCAAAACTCAGCGATAAAGAGCGGGCGCTGCTGGACTACGTGAAGGTGCTGACGCTCGAGCCGGCGAAGGTGCGCGACGGGCATGTGGAGCGCCTGCGCCAAGTCGGCTGGAACGACGAGGAGATTTTTGAGGCGTCTTTCATCACCGCCTTGTTTGCCTTCTTCAACCGCATGGCGGACGCCTACGGCTTGGATTACCCGATAGGCGGCTGGCTACCGCCTGAAAGGCGGGCGGCGGAGAACAGACGGTAGGAGGGGCGACCCTCGGAGGTCGCCCGATACCTTTTGGGCTGGTTCATGAGGTCATGAGGGCCATGAACTCATGAACTTTATGAACTCATGAACTCAGCGAATTTGACCCATGAAAAAACTCGCATTTCTTCCTCTTCTCTTCATTCTTTTTGCGGCGGGTTGTCAGCCGTCACAGAAGGTCGTGAGCGCGACCCCCGTAAGAGTAGAGCCCACGGCAACCATCGCTTTTACGGACGTGACCGCGCAGGCGGGCATCCGCTTCATGCACGTCCATGGTGGGTTCGGTCCCAAGTGGCTGCCGGAGACGATGGGTTCGGGCTGCGCGTTCATTGACTACGACAACGATGGATGGCAGGACATCTTTCTGGTCAACAGCAGCGAGTGGCCTGAAGAGTTCCTGAAGATGGCGGGGGTCCGGCGGCAGCGGCAGAAAGTGACCAGCCGCCTCTACCGCAACAAAGGCGATGGCACCTTTGAGGACGTGACCGAAAGAGCGGGGCTGGCGGTTGAGACCTATGGGATGGGCTGCTGTGTCGCCGACTACGACAACGACGGGGATGACGACATCTACCTGACCGCGTTGGGCAGAAACTACCTCTTCCGCAATGAGGGCAACGGGACTTTCAAGGACGTCGCGGAATCAGCGGGCGTGAAGGACAAAGGCTGGAGCACGAGCTGCGCGTTTTTGGACTATGACCGCGATGGCAAGTTGGACCTGTTCGTGGGACACTACGTCGTCTGGAACTCCCCCAAAGACCACATCCCCTTTAGTCTCATAGGCGACCCGGCGAAACACCCGTCCTACAACCGCCCCCAGGCTTACAAGGGCGAGCCCTGCCAACTGTTCCATAACGAGGGGAACGGGAAGTTCCGCAACGTCAGCGCACAGGCGAATATCCTTGAGTTCAAGGGGCAGCCCCTGCAAGGCAAGACATTGGGGGTAGCGATTTGCGACTACGACAATGATGGCTGGCAAGACATCGTGGTGGCGAACGACACGGAGCGCAACTACCTCTTTCACAACCGGCACGATGGCACGTTCGAAGAGGTGGGTATCGAGGCGGGCGTCGCCTACAACGAGCAAGGCATCGCGCGTGGCGCGATGGGCATTGACGCGGTGGATTACGCGAATGAGGGCAAAGAGAGCATCCTCATCGGCAACTTTACCAATGAGATGATTGCGCTCTACTACAACGAGAAGCCGGGGTTCTTCATTGACATCGCGCCGACGACGGAATTGGGTCCGGTCAGTCGCCTCTTCCTTGCCTTCGGCTGTTTCTTCTGCGACTTCGACAACGACGGCTGGCAAGACATCTTTGTCGCCAACGGTCACGTGGAGGACGACATTCAAGCCGTCGAAAAAGAGGTCACTTACGCCCAGCGCCCGTTGCTCTTTCACAGCCATCAGGGGGAGTTTAGGGAGGTGAAGCCGAAACCTGGCGACCCGTTGGCGCGTCCCATCGTGGCACGCGGGGCGGCGTATGGCGACTACGACAATGACGGCGATTTGGACGTCCTCGTAACGACGAACAACGGTCCCGCCTACCTGCTGCGCAACGACAGCCGACCGCGCCACAATGCGTTGCGCTTGCGCCTCATCGGCACGCGCAGCAACCGCAACGGCATTGGCGCACGCGTTTTCGTCAAAGCTAACGGTATCACCCAGATGCGCGCCGTGCGGTCGGGGTCGAGTTATCTGTCGCAAAGCGAGTTGCCGTTGACCTTCGGCTTAGGAAAGGCTGAGGAAGCCGAGGTGGAAGTCCAATGGCTCGGCGGCGCCCGGGAAAAACTCGGCAAGCAGAAAGCGAATCAGACCCTCACGGTGCAGGAGGGGAAGGGCGTCGTGGCAGCCCGCCCCTTTACGCGTGAGATGAGTAGGTCACCATAGATTGCGTTACCGATGACTGGGGGAACGACGGGGAAGTCCCTCTGAGTTCCTTATAGTCATCCACAAAACAAAAGATGTGTAGGATCATGCAGTCATGGGTTATCGCGCTCACGCTTCCTGACCCCGACCGCTTGATGAACGTGTGCGGCTTACCTTTGGACGATGCCGCTGCGCCTGCGCCAGCCGCCGCTGCGCTTCTTTGCGTAAGGCTTCGAGGGAACGACGCCGACGGCGTTGGCTCTCCCGCCCTGT
>JANWYM010000357.1 GCA_025055355.1 Abditibacteriales bacterium | reverse complement strand
AGAGATGCTGGTAGAAATGCCACACCCTACGGCGGGCGTGGTGAGGATGGCAGGCACGCCGCTCAAACTCTCCGCCACCCCCGCGCAGATGAAACTCCCCCCGCCGCTGTTGGGAGAGCATAATGAGGAAGTATTCGGGTCGTCATGATACATCTCAAACAGACGTCATGGCGACATGATACATCTCAGATAGACGTCATTGCGAGCGGAGCGAAGCAATCCCCTGCGGAGAAGGTAGATTGGCTCCGCTGCTGTCAACGGATTTCGGTAACGGATTAAGCGGATGGCGTTGGGATTGGACGCTATCCGCTTAATCCGTTACCGAAATCCGTTGACAGCCTCGAGGCGCAAAAGCCTCCCTCCTTTACACTCACACCACCTCAGTATTCGACCTCACTCGACAGCAGCCGATATTGCACCACCGCCACGGCTGCGAGGATGACGAACAGCACTGTCGCGCAGGCGGCGGCTTTGCCGAAGTCGAAGTAGTTGAAGGCGTCGGTGTAAATGAGATAAACCAGCGTTGTGGTAGCGTAATACGGACCGCCGCCGGTCATCATGAGGACTTGCGTGAACACCTGAAAGGACGCGATGGTGCCAGTGATGAGGAGAAAGAGCAACGTCGGTTTCAGCAGCGGCAGGGTGATGCGGCGGAGTTGCTGCCAGGCGTTCGCGCCGTCCAACTGCGCGGCTTCGTAGTAGGTGATGGGGATGCTGCCCATCGCGGCGGTCAGTAGCACAATCGCCCCGCCGTGACCCCCCACCAGCGGCATGAGCATCAGCGACGGCAGCGCCCAATCGGGGTCGTTAATCCACTGCTGCGGTGGCAGACCGACCAGGGACAGGGCGTAGTTCAGCAGCCCCCGCGTCGGGTTGTAAATCCAGACCCACACTAACGCCAGAATCGCCCCCGACGTTACGCCCGGCAGATAAAACGCCGCCTTGAAAAACCCCTGCCAGTGCCGACTGCGAATCCCGTGAATCAGCCATGCGAGAGACAGCGAGATGCATAGCCCAACGGGAACGACGACCACCGTGTAGCGCACCGTGTTCCACAGCGACTTCCAGAAAATGTCGTCTGCAAACAGATAGGCGAAGTTCTCCAGCCCCACCCACACCGGCTGTCCGTTGGGGAACCAGTCCATGAACCCCAACAGCAGCGTCAACCCGATCGGCGCGACGCGAAACAACGCGAACAGCGTGAGCGGCACGAGGAGAAAGAGGTATGCCCAGCGCTCTTGGTAGATGGACTTGAGGAGTGATTGTCGCATCGGCCAAATCGTCCTCGTCCCCTTGAACTTGCCCCCTGTTCAAACGCGGCGGTCACTTCTTTTGCGCCGACGGATTTGCCCCCGTAGAATCCTTGTAAGACTAACCGCACCGCTGCGTGGGGCTCTCTGCCTCAGCCTCCAAAAAGGCAGTTAAAGCGCGACAACCTTTGCAGGTGGCAAGGTCAGGAAGCCGTCAAAACCCGTATCAATCGCCGCCTCCCTCTCTTCCCTCTGCCCGCTCGGTCCGTTTTCGTGTAACGCGGGTGTCCAACCGATAAAGTTGCGATTGTTTTCACCCTTTCGTAATCGTCTCATCCAAGTTCATTATGACACTTGCCACCATCGTCCACGCCGCCAGTTCCGCCGCGTCCAACTTCTCGTTGCGCGGTGATTCACCGACGCTCAACAGTTTCATCGCTGACGACAGGTCTTGGTGGAACGCAGCGCGCTGCTGGTTGAGGACAGTCATCAGCACGTTAATCTCTGCCTGTGTGGGCGTGCGCGCAAGTGCGAGGCGGTAGGCGTATTTGATGCGGTCGTAGGAGGACGCGCTGGGTGACTCAGTCATGATGCGTTCAGCGAACTTGCGCGCGGCTTCGACGAAGCCCGTTTCGTTCATCAGCACTAAGGCTTGCAGGGGGGTGTTGGTGGTGCCACGCCGCACGACGCAGAACTCGCGTTCGGGCGCGTCGAAGGTCTGCATGGTGGGCGGCGGCACGGTGCGCTTCCAGAAGATATACAGGCTGCGACGATACAACGCTTCGCCGTGGTCCTGCTCATACTTCTGCGCGGTGAACCCGCCGCCGAACGCCATCTCTTCCCACAGCCCGGCGGGTTGATACGGCTTTACCGACGGTCCGCCGATTTTCTCCACTAACAACCCGCTGACGAATAACGCTTGGTCGCGGATGAACTCAGCGGGCAGGCGGAATCGCGGGGCGCGCGCCAGCAGGCGGTTTTCGGGGTCTTTCTCCAGCAGTTCCTTCGTCACGCGCGAGGACTGCTTGTAGGTGTTGGAGGTGACGATGAGTTTCAGCAGGGCTTTCACGTCCCAGCCGGTGCGGATGAACTCCGTCGCTAACCAGTCCAGCAACTCCGGGTGACTGGGGCGCTCGCCTTGAAAGCCGAAGTTCTCGGAGGTCTTCACGATGCCGGTGCCGAAAATCATCTGCCAGAAGTTGTTGACCGCCACGCGCGCGGTGAGCGGGTGCGACGGGTCCACCAGCCACTGGGCTAAACCCAGCCGGTTGAGTGGGGCGCCCTTCGGCATCGGGGGCAGGGCTTCGGGCGTGCCGGGCGTCACCTTCTCGCCCTTTTTGTCATACTCGCCGCGAATCAGTATAAACGTCTCACGTGGCTTTTCCATCTCCTGCATGACCATCGTGGTTGGAATGGAAGCGTCCAGTTCGTCCCGTTTTTTCTTCCAGTCGGCAAGTTCGGCGGTGAGTCGTTGGTAAGGTTCATCGTAGTTCTCAAGGTAGAACTTGCTGAGAGCATTCCGCTGCTCGTCGGTGCGCTTGTCGGGGGCGGTCACCAGAATCTGACGAATCGTCTCCAAACCCGCCAGTTGTTGCACCTCAGCGGCGGACAGTTCGCGGTGGTAAATGCGCACGTCGTCAATCATGCCCTTGAACGGCGCGCCGGGCGAGCGGCGCCCGAGACGCAGGGGGACGGACGTTTGCATGGTGCCCGTGAGTTTGTCATGCGTGACCTCGACCTCCGCCGGTTTGCCGTTGAGGTAAATCTTCACGCCTTTCGCTTTGCTGCTGCCGTCGTAGGTGGCGAAAACATGGGTCCACTGGTTGGTCTCGATCGGCTGCTTGGTGTTGACGCGAATCGCGTTGCCTTCCCATTGGTGAATGAGGTGGACGAACACCTTGCCGTCACCCAGATACAGGTCCCAGCCGCGATAGTTCGCTGCATCATCCATGCGCGACAGAACGGTCATGTGTTCATTGCTGGTCGGATACACCCACGCGCCGTAGGAGAACTTCTCCGTGCGCTCAAAGTTGCCCGCCTCACCGATTTCCACGTGCGTGTTGCCATCGAAGCGCAGCGCGCCGCCAAACTTGCCCGGCTGCCAGTCGGCTTTGCCGCGCACCGTGCCTGTCGGCTGCTTGCCCAGCAGGTCGCGCACCTGTTCCCCGCTCATCTCGTCCAGGGCGTAATGCGCCAGCAAGCCGACGGACGCGGCGGGGGATTGGTTCAACGCCGCCAGCGCGGTCTTCTCCCATTCCGCTTGCGCGGACACCGTCTCCGCGGCGCGGGCTTTCAGAGCGGACTCAAGGTCGGCAATTTTCCGCGCGTAGGCGTCCAGTTGCTCCTGCTGCTCGTGCGAGGGGACTTTGATGAACGGCACGGCGTTGCCCTTCTGCCCGTCCAAGCCCTGTTCTGGCACGTTGTTGAAGAAAGCGTAGAAGCGGTAGTAGTCCTTCATAGTGAAGGGTTCATATTTGTGGTCGTGGCACTGGGCGCAGCGGAAGGTCAAGCCCATGAACGCCGTCGCGGTGGTGTCAATACGGTCCACGATGTAAGCGGTGTGATACTCTTCGGGAATTGCTCCGCCCTCGAAGTTGATGGGATGGTTACGATTGAACCCCGTCGCCACTTTCTGTTCAAGCGTCGCATTCGGCAGCAAGTCGCCCGCCAATTGCTCGATGATGAACTGGTCGTAGGGCAGGTTGCGGTTGAAAGCGCCGATGACCCACTCGCGCCACTTCCACATGTCGCGGTGGCTGTCAATGTGAAACCCGTGCGTGTCGGCGTAGCGTGCCATGTCCAGCCACACCACCGCCATCCGCTCCCCGAAACGCGGTGAGGCGAGCAGGCGGTCAACGACCTTCTCGTAAGCGTTGGGCGACTTGTCGGCGAGGAAGGCATCCACCTCCGCCGGCGTTGGGGGCAGCCCCGTCAAGTCGAGGCTCAAACGCCGCATCAACGTCACGCGATCCGCCGCTGGCGACGGCTTCAACCCTTCCTGCTCCAACCGCGCTAAGATGAAAGCGTCAATGGGGTTCAACACCCACCTCTTGTTTTTCACCGTCGGAAGCGCGGGACGCTGCGGCGGTACGAACGCCCAATGCTTCTCATACTTCGCGCCCTGCTCAATCCAGCGGCGCAAGGTCTCGATTTGCGCGTCGGTCAGTTTCTTGCCGGAGTCGGCAGGCGGCATGGTGCGCGTCCGCACCCGCAGCCACAGCACGCTGTCCTGCAGTTTGCCTGGCACGATGGCGGTGTTGCCTGACGGCAGTTTCGCCGTCGCGCCGTCAGGCGTGTCCAGCCGCAGCCCCGCCTTGCGCGCGTTCGCGTCGAAGCCGTGACAGGCGAAACAGTTCTCCGACAGCACCGGCAGCACGTCGCGGTTGAAATCCACCTTCCCCTTCGATGACTGCGCCGCCGCGCTCAACGTTGTAAAGACCATGCCACACAGAGCGATTCCCAAAAGACCAGACCTCATCATTGCCCCTCCAAATTTATGATACTCTTTTGACAATCGTAAGCGGTTGACGTTGCCCGCTATACCCTTCTCTCTCGTTGGTTGACAACGCCCCCCCATCATGTTACCATAATCGTCCAGAGGTGGTGACGGTGCGGATAAAACGGGGCGTGACGACGTTCGCCGTTGTCGCCCTCATGGTGACGCACGGAGAGGCGCAC
>JANWYM010000356.1 GCA_025055355.1 Abditibacteriales bacterium | reverse complement strand
TTCGCCCGCCACCGTCAAAAGCCACGTGGAGGACCTTTTGCGCAAACTGAAGGTGCACAGCCGTCACCGTGCGCTTGTCCGCGCCCTGCGGTTGGGGTTGATAACGGTGGACGACCTCACCCTCTGCCCAAAAGCGGAGAAACATCCGCCCAACGGCGGATAGACAAGGAGGGAGGGGAGGGGATATAATGGTAGTGAATCATTTAGCATCCCTGCGCGGCTGGCATTAGAGGGGTCAGGAGGCAGGGTCAAGGGCTAAGGCGGTGACAGAAGCGATGATGCCTACGGACGAAGCGGCGAAGCGGGACACGGCGGCGCCGCGTGTGCGGCGGGGGTTGCTATGGGGGCTGGCAGGGACGGCAGCGGTATTTGTCTATCTGGTGCACGCCAACTGGTATCTGGTCGGCTCTCCGCATGTGGCACGGGCGCAGGCGTGGCTTCAGGCGCGGGCGCAGGAGCGGCAGTTGGCGCGGCAACTAAGACAGGACCCGCCGTTAGGGGCACGGCTCCCTGACGTGCTCAGGAGCAGCTCGGCGGCGCATGGACAAAAGGAGGTGAGCAAGGCGCGGATCGTGGTGTTTGGGGGACCGCTGAGTGCGTGCTGCACGGGGGAGTCGGAAGATGTGGCGCGGGTTCTGGCGGATAGGATGCAGCAGATGGGGGCGAGCCAATCGGTGGAGGGAGTGCTGGTGCTGCAGGCGTCCGCTGGAGCGGTGAAGGGATATGCAGCAACGCAGCGGTTGGACTTTGCGGTTGTTGCCGATGAGGATGGTTCTTTAGCGCGAGCCTACAACGCCTTCTGGACGCCGCGGGTGTATGGGCTGGTGGAGGGGCGGCTGCGGTGGATACAGAAGGCGAAGCAGGTCAACGCGCAGGAGGTTGTGCAGGCGTTCTCGAAGGGCAAGGGGATTTCGAGCCGACCTGCAGATTCCGATGAAGGAGGCGCGAAGCGATGAAGCGTTTGGGGCGGGCATTGATGGGGGCGATGTTGATGGCGTTGGTTGGGGTGCTGGTGATGACGCTGATGGTCAAGGAACCAGCAGGCGCCCAGGGGACGACAACCACGACGACCTCGGCACAGTGTGAGTCTCCATGGCCAATCAGTTGTCAAATCATGAATTGCTTCGGCAGCAATGAGCCATATACCCAGCCCTATCCATGCTGTAAGAATCATGTATTTGGAGGGTGCTGTCAGTACCAAAATGTTGCTCTATTTTGGTGTAAGACGGTAAGTGGTGTCAAATGCTATCGCCAGCAGAGAATACCTGATGTCAATGGTTCCTGTGATGATCCCACCCCTCCCGACAGAAGCAAATCCTGTCCTGGAATTCCCGGCATATGCCAATCCATCAGGTAGGACATTGCGTGACCTTAGAGGGTCTTAGTGCCAGGCAGCAACCTCCTAAGACCCTCCAAGGTTAAGAGATATGCTGAGGCAGCAGCCAACAGATTCTTCTCCTCATCGTTCCGTGAGGAGGCAAATTGTATTGGGCACCGTGGGCGTAGTGTTGGTGGGCGGCGTGTTGGGGGGATGGATTACCTACCTGCGCAGCCCTTATCGGATCTTCCGTCAATTCATCGCTGCGGTGGAGCGGAAAGACGTGGATACCATTTACTCCCTCATTCTGGACGAGGAAAAAGCCAAAATGGGCGTGACTAAAGAGGTCATCCGTCGCGCTTTAGAAGGCACACTTTATCGTCACGCCGTTCGCATACGTGCGGTGCCCTCGGAATTTGACCATCTTTACGGTTATAAAGCGGACGGGTGGTATCTACGAGAGGTAGATTGGTTGGATGCAACAACAGGCAAGTATCTTCCCTCCGAGACCCCGTTAAGGAAATGTGCTACGGATATAGATATCTTTCATCCCCCCAGCGAGGGAAGCTGGAGAGTGAGTTTTACTCGGTTTATTGGGAGCTATTTAGCTATCAATTATGCTGTCCCGCGCTTGCAGCGGAAGGGAACACCCAGTATGCAAGACATTGAGCAAGCACGCGCTTACAGTCGTCGCTGGCGGGCGCAATTTGGGATGACGGACGTGTTCCCCGACCTTGCCATTACTAAGGTCAAGGGACGATGGATAGTCCTGTGGGGACAAAAGGCGGAAGGTCAGTAGAGGTGAGAAGACCATGCGTAGACAAACGGGAAAAGGATGGCGAAGAGGAGGGTTCACGCTGATTGAGATGGTCATTGTGATAGCGATTATCGCGCTTCTGGCTGGCATTGTCTACGCGGCGACCGCCTCCGCGCGGGAGAAAGGACGGCAAACAGTTTGTGTGTCTAATCTCAAGCAAATTTATGCGGCGGTCAGGATGTATCAAGACGATTATCATGGCGTAGAGCCAGATGGGCCCCGCTCATATTGGGAGTTAGGTTTACCCCCCGCGCCCGAAGCCACGGAGCTGTTGACTCCTTATCTGAAGAGTTCGCAGGTATGGTGGTGCCCTAATGACTATTTATCCAATCGCAATGAGATAGGCAGGTCTTATGCAGGCGGTTGGTATCCAGACGTTATGCCCATCCCCTCGGTCCCCTTCCGCTCGATAACCGCCCGGTGTGGAGACACATTCCCCTTGTTCGAGTGTCAATGGCATGGCTACAAGCAGCGCATAGACCGCTATGTCATTATGCTCCGCTATAATGGACAGGTCAAAGGGGTCTACCTTCCATTTCCTGTGACCCTATGCGACTATTGAACGCGGGTGGAATCGGGGGATGAAAAGGGGAAGCGTGTTCTTCATTTTTGGTTTAGCGGGTATCCTCTCAATTGCTTTGCGCTGCTATGGGCTGTCTTCCCCGTCCCGCCTCATCTTCGACGAATCCGCCTTCGTCAAAGTCGCGGAGGCGCTTAACGCGGGGGAGGATACTTTGTCCTACGTCCATCCTCTCCATCCTCCCCTTGCCCCGACGGTGCAAGCCTTCTTCCTGCGATGGGCGCGCCCTTCCGCGCCGCAGTGTATCCTGTTGCCTTTCCTCCCGCGCAGCGTCGCCTACGTCCCCGCCCAGCGCACCCTCTATCTCCTCTCGCCCGACGGCAGCACGCTTGCTGCGCTGAATCCGACCTCACCGCAGGGGGTGCGCCAGATACCGCTGACGCGCCCCCTGCATCGTCTCGCGCCCGATGCTTCCTCCTCTCATCTTGTCGGGGTGAGCCGCCGCCCTTTTGCGTTGATGCGTATCAGTTCTGACGGACGCTGTGAGACCCTCCTGCCCTTGCCGCAGATGCCCTCTCAGGTGTTCATATCCTCTCGCTCTCCTGAAGAGACGATTCTGGTGGACGCTGCTCAGGGACGCCTCGCCCGCTGGCGGCTGTGCCCCAGAGAGCGACGGTGGGAGCAGCGGGCGGGTGAGCGGTTGGCAGAAGTCGCCTACAACACCCATGCGGACTGGCTTTACGTTGCCTCCTCTTCTCCGCCTACCCTGCGCGTGCTTGACCCCCAAGGCGAACGGCTCTATCAGCAGCCGCTGGACTTCATCCCCTCAGGCGTCGTGGCCATGGCGGTGTTCCACGAGTCCCTGCCATTCCCCTTTGACATGGACTTCGACCCGGTGTGCGTGCTCGACCAGTTGCGTCAAAGCCTGTGGTGCTTCCAGCCACCGCACCCGCACGCGGGCGAGAGCGACTGGCTGCATTGCGCTGCGCCGGTGCGCGCCGTCGGCTGGCAGGGGCAGGCAGGGCGATTGTGCCTGCTCAGTGGGCAGACGATGCTGGAAGTCAATCCCCAAACGCGACGCCTTGTGAACCGCTTCGCCTGTCCAGAGCCGTTGAATGCGCTGGTATTCAACGCGGACGGCACGCGGTTGATGGGCGTTGCGGAAAAGACACCGCGCCTCTACCTGTGGCGACTGCCGGCGCGGGCGGCGTGGGCGCGGCTGCCCTCGGTGCTGCTGCTGGGGCTGCTGCTGCCGCTGATAGGCGTATGGGTGATGCGTCAGGCAGGATTAGGTTGGGGCGCAGCGCTGACGTTTATGTTGCTGACAGGCTGCGACCCCTTGCTGTGGACGCTTTCCCGTTTGGCGCACCCGGAGGCTTACCTCATCGTTGCGGTGCTGGCAGCCTACGCCAGCGGATACCACTGTTTGCGCTCCGCGTATGAACGCGCTGCCCTCTTCTGGGCAACCGTCAGCGGTCTGTGCATCGGAGCAGCGACGGGAACCAAATGGTCGGGGGTGACGGCTTGGGGGGGACTGCTGGTGCTGACTTATCTCCTCGGCATAGGGAGGCTGAAACCACAGGCTGAACAGATTTCCACGCCCCTGACGCGACGCTGCCGCTTGAGATTGGGGGCATTCCTCGGTTTCGGCGCGTTGGTCGGCTACGGCGCGTGCTTTGCGCAGCTGTGGACGAACGGGATGTCGTGGGAGGAATGGCTCTGGTGGCAAGCCAAGACGGTGCAATATCACCTCACGCAGACGGAACACCGCAACGCCGCCGCATGGTGGCAATGGCTGTGCGGCGGGGGAACATGGCGCGTTTTTTACGACGACACAGGCACGCACAGGCAAGCGGTTTACCTCTGCGGTGCGCCGTGGCTGTGGCTGCCGGGGCTATGCTGCGTGGCAATGACAGCAGGGCGGGCGTGGCGGACGCGGGAACTGTTTCCTGCGTTCATCGTGATTGCCTTTGCCTTAGCGTGGCTGCCGTGGATGCTGGCTCCGCGCACGGCGTTCATCTATCACTTCGCTACCGCGCTGCCATTTCTGTATTTATCAGTCGCTTACGTCATTGGCAATATTCGTAGCGGCGCGTGGCAGGTGCCTGCCCGCTGGCGGGAGCATATCCTATCATTCTGCGACGGCTATGTTATCCTTGCCGTTCTTACCCTTGTCTGGCTGTATCCTGCCCTGACAGGCTACACGCTGCCGTCCCACGCGGGACGTCACCACAACGCTTGGTGGACGGGCTGGCTGCCGGCGCTGATGCGATAATGT
>JANWYM010000355.1 GCA_025055355.1 Abditibacteriales bacterium | reverse complement strand
GGTTGCGACGGTTGGGACGGTTGAGATGGTTGAACCAGTTATGGCAGTTAAGATGATGAACTAACTTAACTGCCTCAACTGGCTTAACCGGCTCAACTGGCTCAACCGGCTCAACCGGCTCAACCGGCTCAACCGGCTCAACCGGCTCAACCGGCTTAACCGGCTTAACCGGCTCAACCGGCTCAACTGAAATCATACTTCGGCTCCCACTTCAACCCCTGCTTTGCATTGTTGACCAGATACCGCGAGTTAGGATGGGCTGCGCTGATGTGCCACAGCCGCCAGCGGTGATGCTGCGTGCTTTTGCCCACGTCCACCGTGAGGGCGAGTTGAACCGCTCGCGCCGCGTCGCGCACGTCCACCCACAAGGGGTTGAACGGCTGCCCCTGCACGTCCTCTTCGCGCACGATAACACCGAAGCGCAAACAGATGACAGCGATGTTCTCGACGTTGGTAAACTCGCGGCAAATGAGTTCACCCATGAACGGCGCGAGACTGGCGGCTTCGGGGTTGGGGCGCGGCTTCCAGTTCTCAGTCACGACGTAATCTGGGGGGTAATTCTCGACGACGCACAAACTGCTACCGTAGACGATACGCTCCACGTCCGCTGCCACCGCTGCTTTCACGAGGTTGTAAGTTCCCCGCGCAGCGTGGTCCAGCAATTGCTGCTCGCGTTCCTCGCCTTGGCGGGTGATGTGATCAGGACACACCACCGCGAGATGCACAATCGCCTCCACGCCTTTCACGGCTTGGGTGGCTTCATCCTCTTCGACAACTGCACCCTCAATGAACTTGAGCGCGTGTTCGTCTTTCAACAATTCAGCAACGGCTTGCCCCAGAGGTGTCGCCGCGCCGGTTATGAGAATATGCATGGTTCATCATCCAGAGCCAATGACCACGTCTTATCAGTTGGCGGGGGTTGGCTGAGAAATCATCCGCAAAGTAGCCCGCGACACCGTCCCACAACCCTTGAAGCGACGGACTACAGTTCACGGAGAGGCTCTTACAAGTGCCTTATCGTGGGCTGTCTTCGTAGTGGGAGCATGACGCAAAATTTGCAGTCTCGCCCTGTTCGAGGGTCTCCGTAGGGGGAGGCGTCTCTGGCAGCCCGTCCCGCTCCGTGGTCATTGGTCATTCCGCAGATAACACTCTGCCTTCTCTCCCAGATACTTGCCATCATACGTGACGTCCACCGTGACCATCTGCATCCTTGCTGCGACGTTCCCTTCGACAGACACCGTCCACGTTTGTTCTCCCCCGTCGTTCGCTGCGATGAACAGCGTGGCCTCGGGCGCGTCCGTATGGAACCCATCGGGCAAGATGAGCCGCAGTTGGACTTCGACGGGTTGTTCATAAGGATTCATCACGCGGGCGGTGATGGTCACGGGGGCGCGCTCTACCGCTTGCACGTAAGGATGCAGCGAGATGAAATGGGGATTATGATGCCGCTCCACATTACCGTCCGGCGCGAGGGCTTGCATCGCCATCGTCACATCGTCGCACCACTGCAACATCGCCTCGTAGTCCTCGCGACGATAGATATGCGGCTGAATGTGCGAAGCCAGAACCCATTCGGGCGAGAGGCGCAGGAAGAGTTCGATGGAGTGGCGCCAGCCCTTCACGCCGAGCGGCGAGTTGAGTCCGCACAAGCCGCCCGTCCCGCCCCACTGCTGGGCAGGGTAGAAGTTGTCGCCGGAGAACAAGGCGACATGCCCATCCACAACGAGTTTATAAGTCGCGTGCAAATCCGTCTGCCCCGGCGTCCAGTAGGCGCGAAGCGAGTATTCGTGCCATGCCACCGGTTCGGCTTCTTTCAGTCGGCGGTGGACGGGCGTTCCCTTTGCGGGGAGGTAAGGGCGACGGAAGGCGTGCGGGTTCTCGACGCCGTCGGCGATGCGCTCGTGCGTCCAGACCTCGCATGGTTTCTGCCCGCGCGCGCACTGCCACTGTTGCAGCGGCTCAATGCCTTCCACGTGGTCGCAATGCACGTGCGTCACCAGCACAACTTCAATCGGCTGGCCGATTTCTCGGTCGTATTGCTGCCAGAATGAGTCAGGCAGTGTGCCCGCGTTGTCCACCATCATCACCGCGCCGGCATCGGAGAGGAGGAAGTAACTGTTGTTCCAGACGTAGAGGTGCTCCGAGATGCGGAGGAGTTGATCGGGATGCACGCGCGCCAACCGCCGCACGGGGGGGCGGCGTGGACAGATGGTATCTTTCAGTTCAGCGAGATACTGGAGCCAGGCGATGGTGTTGTCTATCTCCGTCCACACATCGCCTTGCGTGACGGGTCCGTGCGACGGACATAGCACGGTAGGACGCTGCTGCTTGATGACGCGCAGCGTCTCGGCAGCCAACCGCGCCCCCGCGCCGGTGTAATGGTCGGTCTCAAGGTTGTAAGCCTCATGGACTTTGCCGGGCGAGTGCATCGCATCGCCGCAGAAGCAGAAGCGTTCCGCACCGATGTCCACAAAGTAAGCCAACTGGTGGTCCACGTGTCCCGGCGCGGCGACGGGCTGCAAGTCCACATCGTGGAACGGAATCCACGTCCCCGCCTGCACCTCACAGCGCGCCCCTGGCATCGGGCGCGGAGGGTCGAACTTGCCGGGATAGCAGCGCAGCAGCGGCGTCGGGCCGTTGCGATACGCGCTGCCGTTGACGAAATCCTTCGCCGCTGCAGGAAAGAGCAGCGGAATGTTCCGCGCCCACGCTTTGCCCGCGCCCTGACACTGGTCGCGGTGGGCGTGGGTGAAATAGATGGCTTCGACGTGCGAGACACCGACCCCTGAGAGATGCTCCAACACCGCTCCCGAACCGAGGTCAATTAACACGCCGCTGGCGCCGTGCCGAAGCAAATAAACGTTGCAGCAATCTTCAAACCGAAAAACGCGGTCGCTGTTGGCGATGGGCTGAAGTTGGGACATCATTTTGCCGCCGTCACCGTGACCTCCACCTCCGCCCGCAACACGCCGCACGTCACCGTCACCTTCGTCTTCCCCGGCGCACGGGCAGTGAACCTACCTTTGGCGTCCACCGTTCCGACGTTGGGATTGCTGCTGCTCCAACGCAACGCCATCGGCTCAAACAGGGGGAGTGTTACGCCAGTGGGTTGCGTGCCGCGAGCGGTCAGTTTGACGGGGACGGTGAGTGACGCCCGCGTCGAGGAGGTTGGCACGTTGGGACGTTGGGAGGTCGTCCCTTGCGTCCCCGCCGTCCCCACCACCTGAATTTCCAGCGAGCGGAGGATGGGCACCACCTGAATCGTCACCGTTTTGCCGCTAACGTGAACCTCAACGTAGTTGTGAAAGCCGCCCAAAAACGACGGCGCGACGATGCCGCCGCCCGCGCTGCCGCAAATCACGTAAGTCACGCCGTCCTTCTCGTGCTTCTCAAACATGTGGTCATGAGCACATAGCACCAGATCCACCTTGTAGCGCGCCATCAGGTCGTCGAACTCATCCGCCTCTTGGCGGTCGGTGAACCAGTGATTGCGGTTCGTGCCTAATTGCGCCAACGGGTTGCGCGTCGGCACGTGCATCAGGACAAAGATATGCTCAAACTGCCCTTGCGCCGCTTTGAGTTCGCTCTCCAGCCAGTCCCACTGCTGCGGGTCAGAGACACGCACCCCCCACTCGCCGACGCGCACACCCGCCGTGTCCAGCACGATGAAGCGGCAGTTCTTGTGCGTGAAGGCGTAGTAGGTTCTATCGTGCGGTGCATCGCGGGAAATTTTAGCGCGGATTTTGAGGTAGTTGGTCCGACTATGCGGCTGCCCCGGCATCAGCACATCGTGGTTGCCGACGACGTAGTGCAACGGCACTTGCAACTTCTCACAGGCTTCCATCAGCAGGGCGAAGTTCTGCGGCAGTGCGTTCTCCACCGCATCGCCCAGCAGCACGAAGAAATCCGGCCGCCGCCGGTTCACATCCTGAACCACCTGCGCGAAAATCTCTCCCCGCGCCGCCCCCAGATGGCTGTCGCCAGTGGCGATGAAGAACCACGAGTCCGCCCCCGCCGGCGCGCTCACCAGCAGACCGATCATCAACCAGCATTTCAAATTCAACATGATGCCTCTGATGTAAAGTTGTGGTTGATATTGTAGCATCGTTGCCAGTTGATGCCAAGAGAAGGAAAGGCGGGAGGACATCCCAAGAAGGAGCGGAAGCATCTTTTTTTCATCTCTTATCCATTCACCAACTCCCGCTTCATCACCTTCCCCGACGCGTTGCGCGGCAGGGCGGGGCGGAACTCGACGATTTGCGGGACCTTGAAACTGGCGAGTTTTTCCATGCAGACGCGCTTGATGTCGCGTTCGGTCAGTGGCTCGCCGGGTCGCAGCACGACGACGGCTTTGACGACCTCCCCCAACACGTGGTGCGGCACGCCGACAACGGCGACCTCCAGCACCTGCGGCAGAGCGGAGATGACGTTCTCCACTTCAATCGGGTAAACGTTCTCGCCCGCGACAATGATCATTTCCTTTTTCCGTCCCTTCAGGCGGACGTAACCTTCGTCGTCCATCGCCGCCAAATCGCCGCTGCGGAACCAGTCGCCGAAAAACGCCTCGGCGGTGGCTTCGGGGCGCTTGAAGTAACCCGCGAAGATGTTGCCGCCGCGAATGCAGAGTTCGCCCGTCGCGCCCGTCGGCAGCGGATTGCCCGCGTCGTCAGCAATCATCAGTTCCACGTGCGGCACGGCTTTGCCGATGGAGTCGGCTTTGTCCATGGCATCTCTGGCGGGTAGAACGGTCGTGATGGAGGTGGTCTCAGTCAAGCCAAAAAAGTTGTGCATGTCAACATGTGGCAGCATCTGGCGGACTTTGCGGATGGTCTCGATCGGCATGGGTGCGCCCGAATAGCCGACCATGCGCAAACTTGACAGGTCGAGGTCCTGCGGCAGCAGCGATTGCATCTGCGTCATCAGCACGTAGGTCG
>JANWYM010000354.1:1400-4962 GCA_025055355.1 Abditibacteriales bacterium | reverse complement strand
CGGTTTCGCCCCCCCCCCCCCCCGCCCCCCCCCCCTTTTCTCCCCCCACAACCCCCGGCGCCTGGTATTATTCCAACCCCCGCGCCGCCAAAACGGGGCCAAAAATGCCCCCCGGGTTTTCCCAACGCCCCGACGTTTACAGCCATCACAACTGGGCACGTTACCGTCTGGCGCGGTGTCTGGACAATCAAGGCGACTGGCTGGGCGCGCTGCGCGAGTTGGTGCAGGTCGGCTTCTTAGCGTGGTCCGATGGCAGGGAAGCCCCCTGGCGCATCAACTTCATTCTGGACGTGAAACTTACCCGCGCGCAGTTGGAGCGACACGAAGCAGACATCCGGGGTTTGGGGTTGTCAACGGAGTGGGAGATGGCGATGATTGCCCGCGACCTGCGGGATGAGCGACTGCGCGACGCCGTGCGGCGGATTGAGAACTTCGTCCTCAACCATCCCCACCATCCCCAAGCCCGCGCCCTGTGGCAGCGATTGTGTCAGTTGGAGCGGAACTTGATCCCCACCGTAGAAATCAGCCAGTCAATAAAGACGTTGGCAGGTTCCAACGTTTCAACGTTCCAACCTGCCAACTTGGCGCGGTGGACGCGACGACTGCTGCGGGCACAAACGGCTTTCAAGCACAAGGTGCGACTTCACCTCAGCAGGCGGCATCCGATGGACGACGTTTTATTTGAGGCGCGTTTGAGTCCCCCTGTGTTTCGGGCGCAGCGTTGGCTGCATCGGCTGATCAACCGTCTGTCGTGGCACGTGAGGTTCTGGAACGCCTACGGCGGTCCGCCCAACGATGAACGCCTTGCGTTCGACCACGCCTTTTACTACGCGCGGCACCCGCGCGCCCTGCGGAATTACAGTGGTAGCGGGTTCAACGCGGATGTCCTCTTTCCGCCGCAGTGGGGCATGGCGTTCGACCCGACAGACGTGACTCCCCAACGGTGGCGACCGGAGGACGCCCTTGCCGCGCAGCGCTACCTCAACAACGCCAGCAGCCGTCTCCGCTCTGGTCGGTTGTTCGAGCAGTTCATCGCGCGCTACCCCCGCAGCCGCCTGTTGCCGCGCGCCTTACTCTTCGCCTTGCAGGCGCATCACCTACGGCTCGCCGTTACCCGCGACGTTGCGCGACAGGGGTTATTCCTGCCGTTGGAAGATTGGCAGGAAACTTTCCGCCTTGCCCAACGTGACTTCGCGCTGCTCCGCGCCCACTATCGCGGCTCCCGCGAAGAACGCCACGCCGCCGCGCTCCGCTGCCAGTGTCAGCAGTTGAAAGAAGAGATAGGGGCGATGGCACGCGAGCAGGCGAAGCGAAACAAATGGGGATGAGGTTGACGCCGACCCCGAACGAGTTCGAGAACCGATTTTGGGGATAGGCTCATAAAGCCTATCCGAAAACCGCGCAGCGCAGGCTCCCAGACTGCATAAAATGCCGACAGGATGTCGGCGCTACCCGACTTGAGGGAAAGACGGTGTCAGCAACTGCCTAACTTTTACGGCGTCCACACCGTCCACGCTCGGAACTTCCGCCGCATCATCCACCACAACAGCCCCGCGAACGCCAGATAACCCAACGCGGATAGATTGAACACGGACACCAACGGCAGGTCGTCCATCTCGATGAACCAACCCGTGTCGTCAGGTTGCGAGCGGGGGTTGCTCAACTCAGTGATGTCGCGGACTTGCACGACTCTGCCGGTGCGACGGTCGTAGAAATAAATGTAGGTGCGCCCGTCAGGGGTGCGCAGGACATCGCGCCACGTGTTCGGCGGGTCTTGGGGCGGTTGGCGCGGCGGCTGGACTTTGCGCGTTTCCCAGTCCTGCGGGCGCAGGGATTCATAGAGCGTTTGCAGCGGGTTGGTCGCCATCAACACCTGCCCCCAGCGGCTGCGGCTCAACGTTTTCGTCAGCGGCAACAGTTGGACGCTGGTGAGGCTCACGATGAGCAGAAGCGTCAGCCCCCATCCCAGGGCGCGACTCGTGCGCTTCGCCCGCAGCGAAAAGAAAAGCCCGATGAGAGCGAAAGCGAAACCGAACGCGAGTTGCGCCAGCAACAAGCGCAATCCCTCCACGAACGCCGTCACTTGCGTCAGCATCGCCAGCACAACGACCGGCACGGAGGTCAGCGTCAGCAGCAGAACGTGCCAATAGATGACAAACAGTTTGCCGCCCAAAATGGCGCGGGCGGAAAGCGGCGTGGACAGCAGCAGGGGAAACGTGCGTTGCTCCTTTTCCACCGTCAGCGCATACGCGCCCATCGCCACCGCGCCCAGCATCACCGCCCCTAACTGCCCGACGGCGTAGTAGGCGAAGAACTGCTTCATCCTCCCGACGTCGCCCACCTGCCACAACGCCAGCAAAAACAAACCGCCTGACAACAGCGCAAGGGCATAAACGACGCGCACGAACACCCGCCGCCCGCGATGCGTCGTGGCGCGCAACTCGCGGGCTATTAAAGGATTGAGGATTGAGGGTTGCCAGTCGCAGGTTGCAGGGTTCTCTGGTGACGATTGACCACTGACCGTGAACCATTGACCTGTTGATTCCGCCGTCCGCCTCGCCAGCCGCGTCGCGCCCAGCGCGAAGAGAAGAGCGCACAGCCCCAGCGCCCATGCCTTGTCGAGCGGCATTTTCTCTGCGCGGCGGGCGGGCGCAGCGGCGGCGGTTTTCTTGGGCGTTGTCGGCGTGGGTTTGGGCGTGACCTGCGTGGGTATCGGGGGGGGCGTCAACTGCGGCGCGGTCGGAACCCCTTGCGATTTCGCGCTCAACTTCTGGGGGTTGCGCGGGCGCGGCATAGGCGGTTCGACGGGCTTTGCTTTTTGCGCTGTCGTCTGCCTCTGCAAAAACGCGGGACGCCGCACGCGCCACGGCTGGTCGAGCGGATGGAGCAGGAGCATCATCGCCGCGACGATGACGTAGGTGACGGCGATCGCCGAGTAGGTCCTGCGAAACAGCCCCGAACAGAAGATGCCCGCGCCGCCTGCCGCGAGCGCCGCCGCGACGCAGCGGACGTAGGTGACTTTGACCTCCTGCGGGTCCACGCCGCCCAAAAAGAAGCAAAACGACACGACGGGCAAACTCGCCAAGATGAACAGCAACAACTGCACCATCGCCGCCAACAACTTGCCGCTGACGATTTGATACGGCTTGAGCGGCGTGCAGCGCAGCGTGCTCCACGTCCGCCCTTCCTTTTCACCGCTGATGGCAGACCACGTGAGCGCGGGCGCGAACAGCAGCGCGAGCGCGAGTTGCAGCAGGCGGAACTGCTTGAAGATCTGTTCCCCGACACCCGCCCCGAACAACGCCTGCTCCTTCGTGGGCCAAGCGTTCAGCGCAACGACGCCTAACACCAGCGCATACAACGCCGCCACCCAAAAGCACCGCCCGCCCCGCACAGCGGAACGCATCTCGCGTTGAAAAACGGGGTTCCACAACATCGTCTATGTGCCTCAGGAAGCGCGCTTGGGCTAACAGCCCATCCGAAGATCCGCAGCCTTCGAAAATACCTGTCATGGCGAGCGCAGCGAAGCCATCCCCGCCGTTGCAGTCGTCTCCTCCGCAGG
>JANWYM010000354.1:0-1390 GCA_025055355.1 Abditibacteriales bacterium | reverse complement strand
GGGGGCTCTCAGCTTCGCCATCCCGGCGTTTTCATTCGTGTCCTCCGCAGGAGATGGCTTCGCTGCGCTCGCCATGACATTTTCCTGCGGCGGGGTGTCTCCGTTGAGACATGAGCAACTCCTCTCCAATCCTTGACTCTTAGCCATCTCTCGGGCATCGGCTATAATCCGATGTGAGGAGGCGGTCAGTATGCCGAAAGCCTATCAAGTTGTCACTGAGCAAGGTTTGGTGATTCCCTCGGCGCTCTGCGCGTCGGCGCAGACGCCCTACGCGCAAGAACAACCCCACACCTGCGCCGTCGCCGGTTTGTGGATGGTTGCCGAGTATTACGGCATCGTCCGCACGGAAGCGGAACTTCCCCCCCCTTGTGCGGCACCACGCGGGACGGCACAACCCCAGCAGGCATTGCCCGTCCTGCCCGACAGTTGGGACTGCCCGCGCCCCGCCTTCGCAGGACATTGACATTCACGCCGTCGTCGTCACCTGCATAGACCCCGCCGATGGACTACAACACACTCATGACCGCGATGACTTCCTGACGGACTGGCAGAACGCTTTTGGGATCAGCCTCTTTTTGAGCCGTCCCGCACGCCTTTCACGTTTGAAGGAACCTGAATCAGAAGATAACCCCCATGACCAACAAACCGATAGATGAACTGACCCACCTGGAAATTGACCGTTTGATTGAAAACTTCATCACTCGTCCCGATGACCCCGTTATCCCCGATGCTTTTCTGAGCGCCTTGCAGGAGTTCCTGCAGCGACAGGCGACGCGGGTGGTCGAGCTGACCGCCGAGGTCATCGGCGACCAACTGCGTTTCGACCCCGCCGCCTCTGTTGCCGTGCCGGGCAACGCGTTCGTGTTCGGCGACACGCGATTTGTCGTCAAGTTGCGCAAGGCGAGATAAGCCGCCCTGGGCTGCGCTGAGACCGCCGATGGGAGGAACGGGCGCGGACGGATGGTGCATGGGAGCATCCGCGTGCGTCTATTCAATCTGTGGTATCTTCGTTGTTGGTGTGGTTTCAACCGTCCACGTTGTCTTTGTAAGTCACGCTCGTCAGCCGCGACATTTCGTCGTAGGCCTCGGCAGAGGTGGTATCCTGCATGTCAAAGAACTTGCGCAGTGTGGCTACTCCCTTTCCCCCAGACACACGCGGGTCAAGGTTCAATTTTAACCTGCGCCTGCGGATGAGGGCGTGCTACGACGGCTTCTACGCCACTCATAGACTCTATCGCTCTCACCAAATCCCTGACGAATCGTTCATCAATCTCATAATTGACGGAGCAGGTTATATGGGCTTTGTCCCGACGGGCATCACATCTAAGCCAGTTGTCACCATCTCTCATAGTTGCTCGTTGTTGTAATCGCCATTGCAAAGGTGCCCATG
>JANWYM010000353.1 GCA_025055355.1 Abditibacteriales bacterium | reverse complement strand
GGCGCAAGATTCAAGCCCGGGTAGCGCGTGATGTTGACCGCCGTGCCGCCTGTCTCGGGCACGACCCAGATGTCAGTGGTGTTCGCCGCGTCGCGCTTGGTGAAGGCAATCCAGCGCGAGTCGGGTGACCAGCGGAGGTCGCCAATAAACGGACCTTGTGCGATCTGCCGCGCCCTCCCTCCTGCGGCAGGGATCACGCAGATCGCCCCGCCGCCGGAGCCAGCGATGAACGCGATCCACCGGCCGTCGGGCGAGAACTGCGGGCTGACCTCAGGGCCGACGGTGTGTGTCAGGGTTTGACTTTGCTTGGTCTCCACGTCCAGAAGGCAAATGTTCTGGTCCGCCCCGTTCTCGCAGATGTAAGCGATTTTTTTGCTGTCAGGCGACCACACGAAATCGAAGTCGCGGGCGGGGCAGTGCGTCAGGCGAATCGCGTCCCCGCCCTTGTCGGACGTCACTATGAAGATTTCCCCCCGCGCAACGAACCCAATCCACTTGCCATCTGGGGAGGGCTCATATTCCGTGACGTTTCCGGAGATCGTGACCGTTTCAGGCGTTGAGGGTTTCTCTTCGAGGAGAGCGGTGATGAGGACCTTGCGCGGCGTGGGGTGCGGTTCGTCAATGTCCAGGGTCCACAAATCGAATCCGCACTCGTAAACGATCCGCTTGCGGTTGAGCGCGATGGCGGGATAGTGCACGGGGTCTTTGTGGTGTGTTACCTGCTTCGCGTGGCGCCCGTTGCTGTCCATCTTCCAGAGGTTAAACGTGCCGTCGCGGTCGGTCACAAAGTAAATCGTTTTACCGTCCGCTCCATACAGCGGCCAGAAATCGTTGCCCGCGAAGGTCGTCAGCCGCTTGGGGACGGCTTTCTCCTGAGTGAGCGATAGGGTGTAAATCTCCGCGTTGCCGCTGCCGCGATAGCCGCGCCGCCACCACATTCCCACCCCTCGCGAGTAAGCGACGGTTTTGCCGTCAGGGGCGAAGGCGGGTGATTGCAGCGTCACCTCGTCCTCCGTCAGTTTACGTAAGCGTCCGTCGGCGAGGTTGATGGTGTAAAGCATGGGCGAGCGCGTCTCGCGGGCGGAGTAGAAGAGAATCTGCTTCCCGTCCGGCGACCAGTCGCCGATGATGTCCGGCGCCGTGTGGAAGGTGATTTGCTTGACCTCGCCGCCTTCGGCAGGCACAGTGAAGATGTCCTCGTTGCCGTTGCGGTTAGACACGAACGCGATGGTCTTGCCATCCGGCGACCAACGCGGGCGGGCGTCGAACGCAGCATGCTCCACGATGCGCTTGGCCTCCCTGCCCCACACCGGCACTGTCCAGATGTCGCCGCGATACGTGAAGGCGATCTTCATCCCGTCCGGTGACAGCGACGGATACTGCGCCAGTCGCACGACGCGCGGCACTATCTTCGGCGGGGGTTGCGGCGCAGCAGGTGGCGAGGATTGCGCGGCGGGCGGCTGCCCCTGTTGCGCAAACGCCAAGCATGGATAAATCAGCATCAAAAAACAAAAGGTTTTGAACGACTTCATCATGTCATCCCTCTGACTTTCGGCTCGGTCATGCGGCGAGGAGCAAATCGCTTCTATATCGTCAACGCTCGACCCCCATTCAAGTCAACGCCACCCCTTAAGCTCCTCACCAAACCACACGCAGAAGGCGGACGCTCGATAGCACAGGTATCCTACTTGCCCGGTTGTGTGAGGCACTCTAAGTTCTCATCCATTGATGCGTTCCAACATCTCCACCAACTGCCGCACCCCGTTAAGCATGTCCTCTGGCGAGCCCCAGTGTTCGATGCTCGCCGCGCCCCGGTAGCCATCGGCTTTCAGCGCACGCAGGATTTGCTCATACGTCACCCTGCTATCGGACACCGTTGCTAACGACTTGTTGCGATTTGGCTTCACATGGACATGACGCACCAGCCCTCTGACGTGTTCATAGCCATCGGGCAGGGGCAACTCGCCGCAGCCGTAGGCGTTGTTCACATCCCAGCAGACCGCGACGCCCTTCCCGCCCAGCGCGTCTATCATCATCCGCGCCTCGCGGCACGTGCCAATCATGGTATCGGCTTCGGGTTCAAACGCCAACACCACCCCGGCTTGCTCCGCCATCTGTGCGATGGGTTGCAGCAGCGGGAGAATGGTGTCGAGGTTCTGCTCCAGCGGGGTGTGCTGGCGCCTCTCACGGTAGGCTTTGTCCCAGAACGCGAACCCGCGAATGATGTTGGTGCCGAAGGCATGGGCGAGTTGGATCATGCGCTCGAAGTGGCGATAGTGCTGGGCGACCTCGTCGCGCTTGAGGTGATGGCACTTGCCGAACGGAGAACCGATGACGGCGACCCGCGCCCCATAACGGGACAGAACGTCCTGCATCCGCTTCACGTCGTCATCCGTGATGGTTGTGACGTTCTTCTCCCACAACCCACCGCGAATCTCCACCGCCTTCGCCCCCGCCGCCACGCTCCATCGCACGGCTTCGTCGAAATCCTTTGAGACCTCGTCGCTGAAAACGCACGGAACAATCATATCCACCGCACCGACGAGCCGGTATCTTTGACTTGAGTCCGATGGTGGTCATCGAAGATGCCGACTTATTGGTGCGGGGTTGATTATACTGCGGCGGGGAGAGCGTGTCAAACGGTTTGCGTGGGCAAGGTAGGCGCCAGCGTCGGAGGATACCTGTCGGTTGTGGCGACATGCGCAGCGCACCTCCCGACTCCTGCTGCCGCACTTAGAGTCTATCTGAAAGGTAGCCCGCAATGCTGTCGCGCAACCGTTACGGAGTAACGGATCTCATTTTTGCGTCGCAACGCCTGATGTCACAGCGAGTGGAGCGAAGCAGTTCCCTGCGATGGGGATTGCTTCGTCGCTCCGCTCCTCGCAATGACACCCATGCGCTCGCCACAGCGGGCATTTTCGGAGGAATCATCCATGCGTTGTTGACGCACCCTGCCGCATGAAAATCCCCAACCGGGAGGGCGAGGCTCCCGCCGAGCCAAGCGCCTCCGCTAACCGACGGCTCCGCTGGAGCGTCGCCCTTCCGTGGGCGGTTGTTTTCGAGGGAGGGAGGGAAGATCATGGTGACAACAGCGTCACTCCTGTTCAGAGGATGCGGCGCCGGATGCGGATGCTACCCAGCGCAGGCGTTCTGCCTGCTTGGTTTGTTTAGTCGCCTTAAGAACAAGGGCGCATGAGCGTAAACCTCCACCCGATTACACGCCCATGCGCCCGTTCTGGCGGAGGCACATGGGAATCGAACCCACCCATCGGCTCTTCACCGACGCACTGGTTTTGAAGACCAGGAGCCCCACCAGGAGCCTGGTGCCTCCATTTTAGCCAGTATGAACTGGTCACTGGTCACTGACCATGATTCTCCCTGCTGGTTCCGCGACGGCTTCGCCGATGATTGCCGCCGCTGTGACGCCGCGTGCGTGCAGCAGGTGCAGCAGGCGGTCGGCTTGGTCGGGGGCAACGGCGATGAGCAAGCCGCCACTGGTTTGCGCGTCATACAAGACGCAGACGCGCTCCTCTTGCAAGCCGGGCGCGACGTCCACATCGCCCTGATAGGCGTCGCGGTTGCGATAACTGCCGACCGGGAAGAACGTCATCTCACTGTCAATGAGCAATTCAATGACATCGGGCAGCAGCGGGACTTGCGAGAGCGAGACGCGCAAGCCGACGTGGCTCGCTTTTGCCATCTCCAAAGCGTGACCGATAAAGCCAAACCCCGTGATGTCAGTGCAGCCATGCACGCCGACTTCCATCATGGTCTCCGCTGCGACTTTGTTCAGCGTCGCCATGCTCTCCGTCGCTGCCTTCACGGCACGCTCGCTCACTGCCTCCACTTTCAACGCAGTTGTGATGATACCCGTTCCCAACGGTTTCGTCAAGATGAGTCGGTCGCCCGGTTGTGCGCCCGCGTTGGGCACCACTTTGTCGGGATGAATGATGCCCGTGACCGCCAAGCCGTATTTCGGCTCGCGGTCCTCAATCGTATGCCCGCCCAGCAGGATCGCGCCTGCCTCCTGCACCTTGTCGAACCCGCCGCGCAGGATGTCAGCCAGAATTTCAATGTCCAATGTGTTACGCGGAAACGCCGCAAAGTTGAGGCAGGTCAGCGGCGTGCCACCCATCGCGTAGACGTCGCTGAGCGCGTTCGCGGCAGCGATGCGCCCGTAGTCGTAAGCGTCGTCCACAATCGGCGTGAAAATGTCAATCGTTTGGATGATGGCAAGGTCATCCGTCAACTTGTAGACGCCTGCATCATCGGCGAAATCAAACCCGACGAGAAGGTTTGGGTCATCTGGTTTCGGAAAACCGCGCAGCACCTGCGCGAGGTCTTGCGGACCAATCTTGGACGCTCAACCTGCGCAGGCGGTGAGCGTGGTGAGACGCACTTTAGATGACATGGCTCCGTCCTTTCTGTTTGGTTTGCGGGCGCACCCAGTTGAACCAGTGGGCGATAATCCCACCTGCTGTCGCTCCAACAGGATAGGCTAAGGCAGCGTTCTCGTGCCCTCCTCTGAAATAGGCAGAGTAACACAATGAAGCGAATATCAACACCCCCACAAGCCCACAAGCAACCCCATAGAGCCAAGCGCGCCTCCCTGTCATCAATCCCGCCATTGCGCCACCCAGCAATGCAGGGAGCCATAACGTCATCATCGGGCGGACAATGTCACATGGGAAAGGATGTCGCCCTGACTCACCCTCAAAGGTAAACCTACAGAATATGCATATCGCACCACTGCAGGAATCAGGAACAGGAATGGTAGGGTGTGAGATAAACCAGCGAGTCATCACAATTGCTGCTGAAGTCCCCACAAAAACAGCCACCATCGGACGCCAGGCTTGCGCGACAAACTTTCTCACCTCAGAAGCCCTCCTTCGCTGCGTGCCGTCACGATGCAATCGTCTGCTGGGATGTCGCTTCCTCCGTCACTACTCGCACTTCCGCAGGCGGGG
>JANWYM010000352.1 GCA_025055355.1 Abditibacteriales bacterium | reverse complement strand
ACCGCCTCGCGCAGATGCTCCGGCTTCACGCGGAAGGCGATGTTCGCTACGTTGACGCCCAAGGCGCGCAGGGCAGCGTTCTGAATCACTGGCGTCATGGAGTGCTCAATGGGGTCGCCGATGATAGCGATGAACTGGGTGGAAGCGTTCAGCATGGGGTCATCTCAGAACAACGGAGCCGACGTCGCCCGACTGGGGGAGGCAGCCTGCTCCCCCGCATTCTGGCAAATTCAGCTACGTTGCGGTTACGCGCTGCCGTTCAAGATGTTGCGCCAGCGGAGTTGGCGGAGGTTAGCAATCCACTGCTGCACGAGGCGGTCCACCGTCTCGTTGTTGAGTTTAGCGTCCGCCTCCGTAACGGTCATAAGCAACTGTCCGTGACTGAGGATGAGCCGTTTGTCGCCCTCGTGTCGGATGGTCAGGAGAAAGGTCGGTGATTCGCCATAGAGCAGTTTATCCAGTTGTTGCGACACGAATTGCGCGCGCTGCAAGGCTTCCTGTTGGGTGGCGCCCGCTAACTTGCAGATCACCAGCCCGCCCATCTTCACCTGCGCCGCAGGCATAGGCGTTCCCGTCAAAAGTTCCGGCGTCGCCCGCGCTACTCTCGTCACCTCCGCGCGGTTGATGGGGATGTTCATCTTGCGCAGCCAGAACAACACCGCGTTGACGCGCTCCGCCGTGGTGGGGTGGGTTTGGAAGATGCCCAAAGGCACTTGCGGACGGCGCTCTTCCTCCCGGTTCAATCGCTCCATGAAGGTCAGCAACCCAACGGGATTGTAGGGCGAACGGTGCAGGTAAGACAGCGCATATTTATCGGCTTCCTGCTCCAAGTCAATGCTGAATCCGTTCATGATGGCGACCAGCACCAGTTGGCTATACTGGGCGATGTCGGCTCCCTGATTGCCCCCGGCGATCAAGCCGATGATGGCGGCGATTTGCAGCCATTGCAACTTCCTCTCCTTCGCCATCTGGCGCAGGGCGTGGGCTTGAGCGTTGTGGGCGATCTCGTGCGCGAGGACGGCGGCTAACTCGTGGTCGGACTGCACGAAGTTCAGTAGCCCCTTGGTGACGTAGATAAACCCTCCGGGCAACGTGAAAGCGTTGACCTCATGTTCTTCGGCTCGGGGGTCTTTCGCCTGATGCGAGGCGCCGATGATTTTGACCACATAGTTGATTTTCGGGCGTTCCGATAACGCCCCTAAGACCCTCGCCATCTCGTTGAGTTTCTGTAGCATGGGAGGGTCGTTGATGAGTTTGTAGTTGGCTTCTATCTCCTTGGCAGCGTCCAGTCCGATTTTCAGTTCTTTGTCCGTGCTGCCCTCGGGCGGCTTGGGTTGTTCTTTCTTCTGCTGCGCCCCCACTGGCAGGAGGGTCAGAAAAATAAAGGCAAAGAGTCCTGCCCTTTGCCTTTGTTGCCATTTTGTGCCCATCATAGTTCCTCACCCCAGCGGATACCTCCGCATCAATGTCCTCTGTGCCACGCTGCGTTTAATGCAGGAGGGACGCGGTTGCCGTCAGGTGCAACCAACTGCGTGTTTTGTGATGGCTATTTTACTTCTTTTTTAGCGAATGCGCAACCGCCAACAGGGTTGGGCGGGGCAGGTCGCCGATGACGGCAACGCGCAAGGTAGAGGAGTGCGCTTCGACCAGACTGCCTTTTCCCAGCCGACAGAGCAGACACGGGTTGCCGAACGTCGCGGGGTCTTGGTGAGAGGGGTCCTTACAGTTCGCGTGATCGGGGCGGCACTCCAGCACGTAAAGCCAACTCGTGCCATTCGTGTAACGCAGAATCGCCGCGAAGCCGCCGTGACCACAGCAGTTGCAGCGATACAGGTCAGTGCCTTCAAACCAGTAGCCCGCTGGCACAACGGCAGGGCGCCGCGGACGGATCTTCACCAGACGTTCGATGTCGGCGTCCGTCACATGCACGGCAGACGCAGAGGCGTGGGAAGTCACCGGCAGTGCCCCACGCCCCAACGGGATGACGTTGGAGCCTTGGAGCGTTGGAACCTGCAGCGCGAAGGGGAACGAGACGCCCCCGTTCAGGTATCCGCTGAAGGTCGCCAGCCCAAACACCACCACCGCCGCCACTGCCCCCGCGTAAGTCAAGGGCGGGGAAAGGGAGGTCTGCCAGGCGCGCTTGGGCTGCGAGGATTCGCGTTGACGCAATCGCTGCTGAATAGCGGACCACATCTCAGGCGGGGCATCTCGTTCGGGGAGGTCTGCGATGACAGAGAGAACTTGTTGAAAGAGGTTCCATTCTCGTTGACAATAGGGGCACTGCGCGAGGTGAGATTGGATGCGGCGCATCTGCCACCCATACAGGTTAGCGACCGAATAATCCGCCAGCCGCGTTCGAACTTGTTCACAAGACATGAGATGACCTCGAACTTCGTCGTAGGGGAAGCGTCCTGCTCCGCAGCCTACGGTGATGGAAGTGCTCGTCGTCCTGCTTGGGAGCGCAGGTCGCCCCGCACCAGTGCCATCACGCGGGCGACTGAACTACGTTCCGTCTGCTCCGACGAATCGTGTGGGGAGGGGTTCCCACTTTGTCAGGGCGCGAACACGACGTCCGCCGCGTAGATGACGCCGCTGCCGCCTGCCTCCAACGCCGTGCCGTGAACGCCGATGCTCACAGCGGCTATCTGGTCAACGTCCAGCCGTCCGTTTTCGTCCCGCGACCACTCGCCGAGTGTGAACGACGCAAAGGGTATCAGGAGGGTCCTCCAGTCGGCGGCGGGGGGCGGCGCGGGGCTGGCGTAGTATTGCGAACCGTCGCGCTCGTGGAGCAACACCAGCAAACCTTGCAGCAGGGGGTTGCCCGCCGGCAGCGTCGCTTTGTAGGTCAACTGCAACCCACGATAGCCGTCCAACTCCGCCTCCGGCACGGAGACTGTGGGAAGGGTGTACATGTGCCGCCCGCCGGGCAAAGTGAACTCGAACTTCATGCACGGCTTCCCGTTTGGCCCCTCGTTGGGCGTCGTCAACTTTGATTGCACAGCGGGGTCTTGCATCACGCTCCACACCCCCGCGCCGTCCCCTGTGATGCGGAGCGGCTGATGGGGCGTATAGGGTGCGCGAGTGAACTGCGCCGCGTGAATTTCAAAACTCCCCGACACTTTGCCGTCCACCACAAGCCCGACCCACACCTTCCCAACCTTGTCCCAATCCATCTGACCGTTCGCGTCCTCGCTGAACTCTGCAAGTCGCAGTCCCGTGATAGATAACCTGCTCTCTGCGACTTGACCGACAGCGATCGGCTGACCGACTTTGAACCACACCCCGCCGCCCCTTTCAAACACCTTCATCGCCAGGCGCGGTGGCTGCCCGCCAGCGAGGTTGACGCGGCATCTCAGCACCAGCGCCTTCACGCCTGACAGGTTGCCTCGGGGCTGCGCCTCCAGCGCGAGGAACCGCCGCTCCTCGCCCGTTTTGTTGAAGGTTACCTTGACGCCCCCGCCCACCTGCTGCCGCTGCGCGGTCACGCCGTTGACGGCAACCAGACGCAGCCTGTCAAGCGGCAGGTCGACATCGTCCGGCGCCAGGGCAAATGTCACTGCAAGTAAGCACGTTGTCCCCCAAAGTACCTGCTCTCTGGGTTGCATTTTGACCGCCCTGCAAGCAACAGCGAACCCCAGCACGCCAACGACCCACAAGCATACTTGCCTGCACATAACTGACTACCTCCTTTTCCTCATGAACAACTCCAGCCACGCCAGCATCAACGCATCCCCAATCGCCGGCGATTGGCGACATTCCTCAGGCGTCTTTCCCCAGTAAAACCCAATCCAACCCGCAGCGATTTTCTCTGATGCCTCAATGAAACGTTCCAACGCGTGAGGAGAGCATTGGAGGGGAAACGTTTCCTCAATAAGAACCGGCTTCCCCACCGCGAACCCTTGCAGCGTTCTGATCGCCTCATCCAATTTCCCCTCCTCTGGGTAAATGTGAACGCTGATGAAGTCCAGGACATCGCATATCTTCTGCGGCACGAAGCCAGAGGTCAGACCGGGGCGGTCCAAACTCCACGGCACAAGCCCTACCGTGATCAGGTGGCGGCGGTCATGCTTGCGGATGGCGCTGGTCAGGTGTTGAATCCACTGGCGGGCGATGGCAGGTCGGGGACGGTCGCCTGTCTCCAAGGTAATGAATTGAACGAAGTGTTTCCCACCGAAGGGTGGACCGAGCCAGTCATTCTGTTTAAGAGCGCCGGGAACGACTGGCTCGTTCATCAGGTCGTAGCAAAAGATGGCGGGACTATTGGCGCACTGGGCAGCGACCGCTTCCCAGAACCGCGCCTGTGCGTCCCAGCGGCCTTTCTCCGTCAGGGCGTCATACCAGCGCGGCACGTCCTGTTTGTGGTAGCAGCCCAAGCCAGTGAGGTCAAGATACAGGCGCAATTGTTCGGCGAGTTTAACCAACCGACCCAGTTGGCGCAAGGCGGCTTCCCGGGGCCTGTCGGGACTTTCCATGAACTTGCCGACCTGAAGGTGCACCCGCACGACGTTGGCTCCGAGTTGTTTCATCTCGCGGAAATCTTCCTCAACCTTTGCCCATTCGCTCTCCCAATAATCTTCGATGAGCCGCCCCTTTTCATCGTGGTCGTAGTTGAACCCCCACGGCACGAATTTGACGCCAGACGGGTCAAGGACAAACGACCGCCCGTCGTCCGACACCTGCACCCATTCCATGTCAGACACCGCGCCGTTACCTCGCTGGAATGAGATCATGATTAGCGCCACCACTGGCAAAACAAACCAACGCATCGGCTTCATGTTGGCAGGAGTGACGCGGAGGGGCTTGCCTCGCTGCGCTCGCAATGACACCCTTGCGCGGAGGGGATTGCTTCGTTCAGAGCCTATCCGAAAACTCCCCTCTCCTTACCAAGGAGGGTCTCGAGCTCTCCGCCTGACCTCCTTATGCGTCAGTCAGTCGGGGGAGGTTTACTCCCCTCCTTACCAAGGAGGGGT
>JANWYM010000351.1 GCA_025055355.1 Abditibacteriales bacterium | reverse complement strand
CGTGGATGAAGGTGTTCATGCGCGCCATCGCGAAGGTGGCAGGGTTGATCTCTTGTCCAAAGAAGCGCGGCGGCGCGATGCGCGCGGGAATGGTGCGGCGGCTGCCGTTGTCGCGGCTCGTCTCTCCATACTTGTCTCTGAACCGCAGGAACGCCTTGATGAGCAATCCTCCCGAACCGCAGGCGGGGTCGTAAATCTCCTCGTTAGGCTGCGGGTCGAGAATGTATGCCATGAGGATGGCGACCTCGCGCGGGGTGTAGAACTCACCCGCGCTCTGCCCCTGCCCTTCCGCGAACTTGCGCAAGAGATACTCGTAGGCGCGCCCCAAGATGTCCGGCTCGACGTCGTGCAGGACCAGGCGATGCCGCGAGAGCACCTGCACCAGCTCACGCAGTTGCCCGTCCGAAAGAATCCGCTGACCGGCAGCGGTGGCGTTGAAATCCACGGTGTCAATGACACCGTGGAGTTTGGGGTTATGACGCGCCACCGCCCGCACGGCGTCGGTAAACGCCTCGCCGAGGTTCGTGGTGAGGCGGGCAAGATGCGACCAGCGCGCCTCTTTGGGGATGTAGAAGCGCACGAGTTTGTGGTCCTCATCCACATACTTCGCGGTCTCCCCCAACTCCTTCAGCTCATCCTCAAACACATCCGATAGCCGCTTGAGAAACACAAGCGGCAGGATATAGTCCTTGAACTTGGGCGCGTCCACAGGACCCCGAATGGCGCAGGCGGCATCCCAGAGCCAGGTTTCCAGAGTTTGAATGTCCATCATGACACCACAATCCACGAATCAAAGAGATTTCTTTATGATATCCTGAGGCGGGCAACGTCAATCATCTGCACCTTGCCCACCCTGCTCCCTTTCTCCAGCAGCGAGTTCATCACCAGCAGGCTATCGCCCGCGATCAGCCGATAAGGGGAAACTGTGACCTGCTGTAAAGGGCAGCGATCATCTTGCAGTGTTCCCATTCCCTTTCCAGAGCGTGAATGGGATGACCTGCCGCTTCAATGAGCTGATGCCGTAAGGACAACATCTCATTGAAAGCCTGTGCGCTGTTGTGACAGACAACATCTTAAATCAATATCTGAGAAACCGTCTTGATGCTGATTGACTAATGAGCCTGAAAGGTATGCCCCTGCAACGCAGACTGCGACGTATCCCTCGCCGCCTTTCGCTTGCCGCCCTATTATATCACAAGTTGTTGCCGGAAATGAAGAAAGGAAAAAATTCTTGGCGTTAAAAACCGATGGGTCGACGCAGGCAGCCAACCACCGACGAGATGCTTCGCTGCGCCCAGAAGGACAGCAGTGCGGGCGTTGTCACGCTGAACGCAGCAAACCGAGAGGGCGAGGCTCCTGCCAAGCCACCCCGCGTCAGGACGAGGTTCAACAGGGGTTTCGCCCTCCCGAGCAGAAACAAGCGGGGGTTGACCGAAAGGCGTTTGAGAGGTTGCTCAAGGATTAGATGGCGCGACACCATGTCTCATTTCTCGGTTACGATTTTGAAAATAGGAGCGCGGCGTGATATAATCAGCGTGGTCAGGAACGGTTAAAAGACATCGGCGCGTGAGGGGCTTTTAGACGAATCATTCAGGAGTTAAGCGGTTGCCATCACTCTCTTTCCCCTCCCCCAAGGGGAGGGGAGTTCTCTCAGCGGCTTCCGCAACAAAAAAGCCTGATCATAGGAAAAGAAACCGCCACAAGCCACTTTCCTAACCCCCTCCCCTTGGGGGAGGGGTCAGCGGAGGGGAAAGAAGGTGTTAGCCACGGCGTAACTTTTGTCATTTTAGTTTAGTAAAGCAGAGTTTCCGTCCCCACTGTGCCTTCTATTCTTTCCGATGAGTCGTGCATCCGTCACTAAGGAAGTTGAGGAACTCATTCTCATTCTCCAACGCAAGCGCACGCTGCCCGTGCGTGTGGAAGCGATTCGGCAGTTGACGCGCATCGGTGGTCCACGTGCGGTCAGGGCACTGTGCGCCGCACTGACTTACAAGGACGCTGCCTTGCGCAAGGAAGCCGCAGACGCGCTGGCGCAGTTGCAGGACGCAGCAGCAGTCGGCGCGTTGAGTGCCGCGCTATCCGACAGTCATCCCACCGTGCGCGAGGCGGTGATTAAGGCGTTAGAAGCCATCGGCACAAAGAGCGCGGCAGGTGACGTTGACCGCGAGTGGTATTCGGTGGGCCATGGGTGGACGTTGGAAGCCATCGGCACAAGGAGCGCGGCGGGCGCGTTGCGTCGGGCGCTGTCCGATGCAGAACCCTCTCTGCGACGGCGGGCGGCGTTGGCATTAGCCAACATCGGTGATGTCCAGACGCTCCGATATGCCTTGCGCGGCAGTGAGCGCGAGCGCGAAGCAGTTCAGCACGCCCTCACCCTTATGCCCGTTGAACAGGTCGCTCAGGTGCTGGCGGACCTGTTCCGAGCCGTCAACCAGCATGAGCAATCGCTTCTTGACGCCGTGTTCCGCGCGCTCGGACAGGAGCGCACGACGGCGATTCTCAAAGCGGCAGTGGACTCGACCGAATGGGGTGTGGCAGTGGGCGCAGTCAAGGTGATGGCGAAGATGGGCGTGCGACAGATGTTTGACCTTCTGACCGATGCCCTGCGCCACCAGGACGCTGCGGTGCGGCATGCCGCGGCGTGTCACCTCGCGGGAACGGATGACCACCGCTTAGTTGAGCCGTTCATGAACGCGCTGCGTGACACGAACGCGCAGGTGCGTCGCGTCGCGGCTTCTGCGCTGACGCGGTTCGCGGACAGTCGTATGCTGACGGCATTTCTGAACCTTCTCAACGACGATGACCGCGCTGTGCGACAAGCCGCCGCTCAAGGCTTGGGGCGCATCGGCGACATGACGGCGGTGGATGCTCTCTGTGCGGCTTTACAGGACAAAGCGCGCGAGGTGCGGCAGGCTGCAGCCGAGGCATTAGGGAGGATAGGACACCGCGCTGCCCTGCCTGCCCTGCAAGCGCGGGCGAAGCGCTTTTTTGAGTGGAATGACGTGAAAGCCGCCTGCCGCCAAGCGATTGAGGAGATTGAGAGAGCCACCGCCCACCTGAAAGACCTACCGCTCGCCTCCAACGTGCCCGCACCTCCGCCGACCGACCTCCCCATTCCCGCCACATCGCCCCAATTCGACCCCGACACCCTCCCCCGCGCCGCCGCCGCCCCGCCTCAGACAGCAGTGGAGTCGGGTGCGGGCATAATTGGGTGGTTGAGGAAAAAGGTGAGAAAAGTGTTGAAAGCAAGATGAAGCGTTGCCGCCGGCGCGCCGATGAGTTAGAATGAACTCACCATGACAAAGCACAAGGACTTGAAAGTTTTCATCATCGGTATTGACGGTGCGACGTTTGATTTGATGAAGCCGTGGATGGCGGAGGGCAAACTGCCGACGTTGGCGCGGCTGATGCGCGAGGGCGCACACGGTCCGCTGCTTTCGTGCCTCCCTCCACACTCCGCGCCGGCGTGGACGTCGTTCATGACGGGGAAGAACCCGGGCAAGCATGGTATTTTTCACTTCACCGAGGCGATGCCGCAGAGTTATCAGTTCCGTTACGTCAACGCTGCCACCCGCCGCGCGCCGAGTCTGTGGCGCCTCCTCAGCGATCACGGTTTGCGTGTCGGTGTGATAAACGTGCCGATGACGTTCCCGCCTGAACCCGTCAACGGGTTTTTGATTTCTGGGTTGGACACGCCCTCCGAGCGGACCGCGTTCACTTACCCCGCGTCACTCAAACAGGAACTCCGCCGAGCCGTTCCGCACTATCACCTCGACGCGCGATTTCTGGGGCATATACGCGACGATGCGTCGCGCGCGGCGGTGCTGCGGGAGATGCAGGACATCGAACGCTCCCGCGTGGAGGCGATGCTTTACCTGATGAGCCAGCAGCCGCTCGATTTCGGCATGGTTGTGTTTACCTCGACGGACCAGGTGCAGCACCACTTCTGGAAATATCTCGCCGACCCGACCAGCCCATTCCACAACGCGATTCTCCAGATTTATCAGAGCGTTGATGAGAACGTGGCGCGGCTGCTCGACGTGCTGCCCGAGGAGACGATGGTGATTCTCATGTCCGACCACGGCTTCGGCGCGATGAGCGAGCGGCTGTTTTACCTCAATCGCTGGCTGGAGCAAGCGGGGTTACTCAAGAGGAAATTGGGGAATTGGGAAATTGGGAAGTTGGGATTGAGGGTCGCGAAATCAGTTGAACGATGGTTGAGACAACATTTGCCCGAAAGGGCGAAGCGGCGGCTGCTGGGGATGTTCCCCCAGGCGCAGCAGCGATTGGCGACGATGACCTCGTTGGGCGCGATTGACTGGTCGCAGACCAAAGCCTTCGCCTCTGAGATGGGCGCGACAGCGGCGAGCATTTACATCAACACCAAGGGCGTCTTCCCACAAGGCATCGTGGATCCCCGCGACTACGACCAACTGTGCGCTGACATCACCGACGCTTTGCTATCGCTGCGTGACCCCGACACAGGTGAGACGGTCATCAAGGGCGTGCTGCGGCGCGACGCGGTGTATCACGGACCTTGCACGCCCCTCGCGCCTGACCTCCTGATTGCTTGGTGGGAGGACGGCGCGTGCGCGGTCAAACCCAGTTTTCGCGGCGGCGACAAGTCGCAGGTTTTCGACAAGCGCAGCACCGATGATTTAGGCTGGAGCGGCAACCATCGGCGCAACGGCATCCTACTCCTACGCGGTCAAGGCGTTCGCCCAGGAACGACCATTTCCGATGCCAGCATCATGGACATCGCGCCGACTGTTCTTTACCGCCTGGGCTTACCGATTCCCGAAGACATGGATGGCAAGGTTCTCCTCGATGCCTTCGAGCCGGAGGGCGCCAGCCGCCCTATCCTCACCACGACTGCCCTCAGCCCCAACGGATATCCTGCTGAACCGGGCTACTCCGCCGAGGAAGCCGAGGCAATGACGGAGAAGTTGCGGGGACTGGGCTACCTTGAGTGAC
>JANWYM010000350.1 GCA_025055355.1 Abditibacteriales bacterium | reverse complement strand
GCGGTTGAGGCGAGCGAGGGGATGCGCTGCCGGTGCGTCCCCTTCGACAGCAACCATGCGCACCCCGCTGGAAAAGTCAAGGGTGAAGAGCCGCCCAATAGAGACGTTCAAAGTCCGCAGCGGTCATAGCACGGGGGTTAAACGTCGCTGTCCACTGGGCAGCGGCTTCAGCGGCGAGCATGGGAATAACCTCTGAGGTGACGCCGCAATCAGCGAGCGACGGTGGCATCCCGGCGATTTGCAGCAGAGATTGCAACCGCCCGACCAGCGCCTCAACGGACCCCTCGCGCAAACCCGCATATCGCGCAGCGTGACGATAGCCTGCGCGCGCGTCCCGGTCTTCGGCGTTGAAGCACACGACGTGCGGGAGCATCATGCCGACGGCTTGACCGTGAACGATGCCAAAGTGCGCTGTGAGCGGGTTCGCCGCCGCGTGCGCCGCCCCTAACATGCTCAGTTCAATTGCCATCCCCGCCAACGCTGCGCCCCACTGCATCGCCGCCCGCGCCTCCAAATCGTCAGGGCAATCCAGCACGCGCTCAAGGTTGTTGACGGTCAGCCGCAATGCCTCCTGCGAGTAAAGCAGCGACAGTTCATTCCGCTTACGAGTGACGACGGTTTCGACGGCGTGGGCAATGGCATCAAGTCCCGTGCAAGCGGTGACGCGGCGCGGCTGCGAAGCGGTTAGCGTCGGGTCCAGCACTGCAATCTGCGCGGCGGCTTTCGGGTCGAGGCACGCCATCTTCTGATGTGTCACCTCGTCCGCGATGAGCGCTGCCGACTGACACTCGCTACCTGTGCCTGCCGTGGTGGGGACGGCGATGAACGGTAACATCGGCTTGCGCGCCTTGCCGACGCCCCAGTAGTCCTGCATCCGCCCGCCGTTGGTCAACAGGAAGTTGCAGCCCTTCGCTGTGTCCAGACTGCTTCCACCGCCCAGACCGATGAGGGTGTCAATCTTCTCGGCGCGGGCGACCTGCACGCACTCGTCCACGTCGCGCGTTGTGGGGTTCTCGTGCACGCGGTCAAACACGGCGACGCGCAATCCCGTCGCTTCCAAAGCATGTTTTGCGCGTTCCACGTGACCAGCGGCAACGATGCCCGCATCCGTCACAATCAGGACTTTGCCCGCGCCCACCTCTCGCGCCAGTTCGCCCAGACGGTCCACTGCATTAACGCCAAACACAATCCGCGTGCGCGGATGGAAATCAAAGCCGATAATCACATGCGGTTAGTCCATGACGTTCACGGGTTCATGAGGTCCATGAACCCATGAACCCGATGAACCTTCTGAACCGAAGACGCAAAACGCAATAGAGCGGCACTCCCAGGACCTTGCACCGCGCATCCAGAAGGTCTCCCTTGCCGCGCCTTGTTCGACGTCCTGCGGTCAACCCTTTTGACAGCCTGAGAGTGTTTTGGATTCATGGCATTTCGCCCAGCCCTTGCATTTGACCCCTCCCCCAGTTAGGTGGGAACCCCGCTTGCTCGCCATCTCCCCTAAGGACGCACGAACCCCCCTCTACGACCGCCTCCATCAGCCCTGCCGGTTCAAAAACTCCTGCAATCGCTCCGCCACGGCGCGGGTCATCTCTGGGACGGCGGCGAGTTCATCCACGCTGGCGGCTTTCATGCGCTTGAGGCTGCCGAAATGTTTAAGCAGGTTGCGCTTACGGGTTTCCCCGATGCCGGGCACGTCGTCGAGGAGGGAGTGCACGGTCGCCTTGCCGCGCCGCTTGCGGTGCTGGGTGAGGGCGAAACGGTGGGCTTCGTCGCGGATGCGTTGCAGGAGATGGAGGGCGGGCGCGTTGCGGGGAATCACCAGCGGGTCGCGCTGGTGGGGCAGAAAAACTAACTCATGCTCTTTGGCTAAACCAGCGGCGGGAATGTGGTTGAGGTGGAATTCCTGGAGGACTTCCAGCGCGCAGCCGAGCTGTCCCTTGCCGCCGTCCACGAGAAGCAAGTCAGGCAGCAAGGAGAACTTCTCGTCCCCCGCCACATAACGCTGAAAGCGCCGGCGCAGCACCTCGCGCATCATCTCGAAGTCGTTAGGCTCCTGCTGCGACGTCCACTTGATGTTGAACAGACGATACTGCTTCTTGCTGGGTCTGCCGTTTTCAAACACTACCATGCTACCGCCACTAAAACTCCCCTGCAAGGTCGAGATGTCGAAACATTCCATCCGCCTTGGCAGGGTCGGCAGGTGGAGCCGCTGCTGCAGGTCCTCCAAAACGCTCTGGGCGATTTCGCGCTCGGTCTGCTTGTAAGCCAGCCATTGTTTGAGGTTAGCCATCGCGTTCTGTCGCGCCATCTCGATGAGCGCGCGTTTGCGCCCGCGCTGCGGCGCGAGCACGGCGACGCTTTTGCCGCGCTTGTCCGCGAGCCATTCGGTGACGGCTTGGAGGTCCTCGATGTTCTCCGCCAGCAGCACCTCGGGAGGCACCGGTACAGGGCCGTCATAGTGCTGCCGCACGAACGCGCTGAGGATTTCGGACTCGTTGCGTCCTACGATGTCCTGAATGAGGAAGTGCCGCTCGCCGATGAGTTTGCCCTGCCGCACGACCAGCACCTGCACGCAAGCGCGCGCCGCTTCGATGGCGACAGCAATCACGTCCTGGTCTTCGTGGGAGAGGGAGACGACGTGCTGTTTTTCGGTGACGCTCTGCACGGCGGCTATCTGGTCGCGCAGTTGCGCCGCCCTCTCGAAGCGGAGTTCCTCAGCGGCTTTTTCCATCTCGGCGCGGAGGCGTCTGAGGACCTCCTCACTCCGTCCATCGAGAAACAGTTTCACGTCCTGCGCGATTTGGCGGTAGCGTTCCTCATCCACCGCGTTGATGCACGGACCGGCGCAGCACTGGATGTGATACTCCAAGCAGGCGCGGTCGAGCGGCTGGCGGGTGTCGCGCCATGGACAACCTGTGCGCACTCTGTCCGCGACGATGCTGCCGGTGCGGATGCCGAACAGCCGCTTGATGAGGCGCACCGTCTCCCACATCGCTTTGGCATTGGCGAACGGACCGAAGTAGGTCGCGCCGTCGTCCGCCGCCTGCGCCTGCCGCACCGTCCACAGCGCGGGAAACCTTTCATTCAGCGTGAGTTTCAGGCAGGGGAACGACTTGTCGTCCCGCAGCCGCACGTTGTAGGGCGGGCGGTGCATCTGAATCAAGTTGCCCTCGAGGATGAGGGCTTCCTTCTCGGTGCGGGTGACGATGTAATCTATGTCAGCCACCTTTTTGACCATCTCCGCGATGCGGGGCGGGAGGTGGGGATTGTCGAAGTAGGAACTGACGCGGTGGCGCAGCGCCACCGATTTGCCGACGTAAAGCAACTTCCCCCGGGCGTCTTTCATCAAGTAGACGCCGGGGGCGGCGGGAAGGGCAGCGAGTTTTTCGGCGAGCGATGCAGCCATAAATGTTCCCTCATGTCGTCAAGGAGGGGAGAGCCTATCCCCCACAAACCCCCATTAAAGTGGAGGTCTTCCGTTACGGAACCCGCTGGCGCGGGTAGCCCAAGTTACCAGACTTCAGGACGTTTTCAGTCAAGGGAGGTTTTCTCTTACCAAACCTTTGCGTTTCGCCCTTCTCTCCCTCTCCACTGCGGGAAAACGTCATTGCGAGCGCAGCGAAGCAATCCCCTCTTGCCTGTCGTGGGGAGCGCAGGCTTCCAGCCTGCATAAAATTAAAATGCCGACAGGATGGCGGCGCTACGCGGTTTTCGGAGAGGCTGTTAGTGTCCCCTCATCCCCTTCAGCAAATAATACCCGCCCCCGATCGCCACCGCGCCGATGACGCCGCCTTTCCATTCCAGGGGCAGCGCGGAGAAGGCGGTATATAAAATTGTCAGGGCGAGCAGAGCAATAACCGTTTGCCGAGTCACGCTTTTGAGCGTTTCGGGTTGGGCGAGCCACTCGAGGAAACCCATGCGTAGGGTCGCGCCGCAGTGGGCGCAGACCCTGTTGCCGTGCGGCGTTTCCCCCTGACACGCGTCACAGACGAGGAGGCGCGGGCGGGTTTTGCCCTGCTTAGCGTCAATGGCTTTCTGCAACTTCCAGCGTTCGGGGCGAGTGTGGTGCGGGTCGAGTTCGATGGCTTTCTGATACGCCTCGATCGCCTCATCGTAGAGGCCGCTTTCCATGTAGGCATCGGCGAGGAAAGCGTGGGCGGCAGCGTTCTTCGGGTCGAACTCGATGGCGCGGCGATACTTGGCGATGTCCTCCTCCCGCAGGCGGTTCAGGAGGCACTTGTCCCTCTGCGCGCTGAGATACGGCAGCGCGGCGCAGCCCGCCACCATGCCCGCGACGCCCAGAAACATCCAGATCGTCCCCTGCGTCTGCCAAATCACAAACGGGAAGATAAGCAGCGCGCCCAGCGCGGCGAGGGCGAGGCCGGTGTTCAAACTCTCCTCGACGATCCAAGCGTGAAGAATCATCAGGAACGGAACGGTCATGCCAACGACGACCAACACCAGCAACAGCCCGATGGCGAAGACGCTGTCTAACATCATCCCTCACCTTGCAACTAATTATAGAGGGCAGGGTAGGGAGGTGTCAAGTTTGAGGTATGATTCTACGAAGCCAACAAGTCTCTTGACAGCCATTATCATTTCGGTATATCTTAAAAAGCAAGGAGGGATTTCACCCATGTGTGAGCATGCGGCAGACAACGAAATCCAAAGCCTGCGGGTTGAACTGGAGAGGTGCCAAAAAGAACTGGAGTCCGTCCGCAAAATCAGCGAGAAACGCAAAAAAGAACTCGACGCCGTCCACAGGATCAGCACCGCTCTCTCCTCCAAGATCGAGTTGGATGACCTCGTGCGCGAGACCTTAGAGGTCTCGCTGGCGACGGTCAACGCCAGCGCGGGCTCGGTTTTTCTTTATGATGAGAAGCAAGGCAAACTGGTCTTCCGCTACGTCGTCAACCCTGACGCCCCGGAAGTTGCCAAATCCCTCACCGGCAGAGCCATTCCCCTCACCACCA
>JANWYM010000034.1:1721-16012 GCA_025055355.1 Abditibacteriales bacterium | reverse complement strand
GGCGAGCAGCCCAACACCTACGACACGCATCTGTTCGGCAGCAACACTTTCATCGGCACGCTCTACCTTGCCGCGCTGCGCGCGACGGAGGAGATGGCGAAGGTGATGGGCGACGTTGACTTCGCCGCCCGATGCCGCGAACGATTTGAGAAAGCAAAGGCAGGCTACGACCGCACCTGCTGGAACGGCGAATACTACTTCAACGTTTACGATGCACCCCACGCCACACCGCAGACCTACAACCAACACAACTGCTGGGGACCGGGCTGCCACTCCGACCAACTGTTGGGGCAATGGTGGGCGCACGTTTTAGACTTGGGCTACGTCCTCCCCCCAGAGCGCGTGCGTCAAGCCTTGCGAGCGATTTACAAGCACAACTGGCGTCCTGATTTAAGCGACCACGTCCACCATCAACGCGTATTTGCCGAGGGCAAAGAGAAAGGACTTCTCTGCTGCTCCTGGCCGCGCGGCGGACGCCCGCAGAACCCGATTCTCTACTGCGACGAAGTGTGGACGGGTATTGAGTATCACGTCGCCGCGACGCTGATTTACGAGGGTATGGTAGAGGAAGGCTTGCAAATCGCCAAAGGCGCGCGCGACCGCTACACCGGCAACCAGCGCAACCCGTGGGCGGAGATCGAATGTGGACATCACTACGCGCGGGCGATGTCCTCCTACTCTCTCCTCCTTGCCGCCAGCGGTTTCAACTATGACGCCGCCAGCGGCAGCCTCTCCTTCGCTCCGCGCCTCACGCCCATCAACTTCAAAGCCTTCTTCACCACCGCCAGCGGCTGGGGTTCCTTCTCCCAACAGAAGACGCAAGACGCAACACGTTCCACGATTTCCATCAAATACGGCTCCCTCACCTTGAACCACCTCACACTGGAACTCCCCGCTATCGCACCGACGCACGCCACCGTGCGCCTCGGGCGGCGGACGGTGAAAAGCGATGTGAGGTTTGAGGGGAAGAAGTGTCATCTGACGTTTGAGAAAGCAGCGGTAGTGAAGGCTGGGCAGGTGTTGGTGGTCGAGGTGCGGTAGTGGCGGAGCGTGGAAGCAGGCTGCCCTTAGCGGAGGTGACGCAGTTGCTGACGGCCTTCTTGCCCCTCCCCCCCGGAGAGAGGTCACGGCAGCGGTGCGGTGGGGATTGCTTCGCTGCGCTCGCAATGGCAGGCTTTTTTCGTCGCCGCAACGCTGCAGTCATGGTGGACGACATGAAGGAGCCAGTCGGCATCGTCTCAATCCGTCCTCGTCGCAGCCGGCACAGGGGGGCAGGGGGATAAAAGTAAACCAGGCTGTCCCAGACCCGCCCCCTACGGACCACTCACCATCTTTCCCGCCATCTCCCCAATGTCGCCCGCGCCCATGAAAATCACGAGGTCGCCGGCGCGCAGCCAGACGCGTAGGAGGGGCAGGGTCTCTTCTTTTGTCGGCGCAAAGGCGAGGCGCATTTGAGGGAAGCGACGACGGATGGCTTCAACGATCAGTTGTCCACTCACGCCTGCGATTGGCTGCTCGCGGGCGGGGTAGATTTCGGCGACGACCACGCCGTCCGCCGCCGCGAGCGATGTTGCGAATGCCTCCACAAAGCGCTGCGTGCGCGAGTAAAGGTGCGGTTGGAAGGCGACGAACACGCGCCTGCCTTCGTAGCCCTCCCGCGCTGCGGCAATCGTTGCCGCTACTTCCGTCGGATGGTGCGCGTAATCGTCAAAGACCAGCACGCCGTCGACTTCGCCGATGAGTTCAAAGCGACGGCACACGCCGCGAAACGATGCGAGGGCGGCGAGGGCGTCCGCCCACGAGAGACCAAGATAGTGCGCGACGATTAGCGCGGCACAGGCGTTAAGGACGTTGTGTTTGCCGGGGACGTTCAGCGTTCCCTCCCCTACCGGTTCGCCGTGCCAATAGATTGCAAACGTCGTTTGATGCGCCCAGCATCGCACGTGGCGCGCAGTGAGGTCGGCATCGTCGCTGAACCCGTAGGTCCACCGCTTGACCGCCGCGTCCATCACACGCCGCACGTTCGCATCGTCGGCGCACAGCACCGCGCCCTCGCGCGCGCTGGCGATGAACTGCCGAAAAGCGTTGAGAAGGTTCTCCTCCGTCTCGTAGAACTCCATGTGCTCGGGTTCGATATTCGTCACCACGGCCATCGCAGGCGGCATGTGCAAAAACGCAGCGCGGTATTCGTCCGCCTCAATCACACACAAGTCACTGTTGCCCAGCCGCGCGTTCCCCTTGAACTCGCGGATCTCGCCGCCGACAAGAACCGTTGGGTCGCAGCCGCAGCGTTCCAGCACCAGCGCAATCATCGCGCTGGTTGTGCTTTTGCCGTGCGTGCCCGAAACGGCGATGCCGCGATAGCGTGAGAGAATTTGCCCTAACGCCTCGGGGCGCGGTAGAACGGGGATATTTCTCCGCCGCGCCTCGATAATTTCGGGGTTGTCCATCGGCACCGCGCTGGTCACGACGACAAGTTCCGCGTCCCCCACGTGACTTGCATCATGCCCGATGAAAACCCGCGCTCCTTGCGCCTCCAACCGCTCCAGCAGCGATGACCGCTTGAGGTCAGAGCCGCTGACGCGATAACCGAGGTGCAGCAACACACTCGCAATCGCGCTCATGCCGACGCCGCCGATCCCGACAAAGTGAACCGCGCGCACGCTCCCCAATTCGATGGTGGCTGTGTCTGTTTCCATCTCTCAACCCTATTCTACTCACAAATCGAACGCGACGCAATGAAAAACTGTGTGCGGTGGGGAGCATCTTCCCGCCCGGAAGGAAACCCATCGCCAGATGTCGTATAATAGGAGGCGGGGTGAACCGTTATGCAGAATGAAGGGTAAAGGAAGCCAGCAACCTCAGCCCAGCGACGCGCTCAACGAAGTCTCAGCCCCTGCGCCGTTCCTCTACCCGGTCGGATGCTGAACGGACATAAGCGGCGCTTCGCGCGCCGTAGACACCACCTCCGAATGGAGAGCCTATTCACAAAAGTCCCCCACGCTGGGAGACAGTTTGGGAATGGGCTCACGGAAAGGTGATGCCCATGCGCACAATAATTAATCTCATCTCGCTCATCGCCTTGGTGTTACTCGTATGCCTTGTTCTCTTTGCCGCTGGCTTGCTGCTCATGGGATTGGGCTGGGGATTGAGCAAAGTATTTCCTGTTACAGTGTTTCAGGGTAGTGTTGTCATAACGGCAGTAGCATTGATGCTGGTCCTTTACCTCGGGCTGTTGCAGGTGAAGGAGGCGTTGCACGACATCCGACAATGTCTCACGTCGTCGACGTGGGACTGGCTGGAAGATGAGGAAGACGAAGGCGAGGATGACGCAGACGTGGGATGGGACGAGGAGACGGATGAGAACGGCGACGGCTTTGACCGCGAGCGCGGCGTCCCCTTCGCCGACCCCTCAGAGGCGCGCCGTAACAGCCCCTGTCCGTGCGGCAGCGGGCGCAAATACAAGAACTGCTGCGGGCGGGGGGAGACGAATTGAAGGAGAGCGTTCTGTGTGAGCCGAATGCTTTGGCTGACACGAGGACGAGGACGACGAGGACGATTTTCAGAGGAGAAACCATGTCGCGATTAGCCTACTTTAGCCGATTGCTCAAAGACGAAATCATTCAACGACGCGAGGAGGGCTGCGATGTCAGTGGCTTTGAGGAACGGCTGGCGAGCGTCAGCGACCTCGCGGCAGCGGAGCAACTTTACGCGGAGTTGATGGCGCTGCAACCCCAGTCGCCTTACGTGGAGCCGTCCGATTTGGCGGGCATCCGCGCCGAGCGTCCTGACGGTCCGCGCCGCGTGGCGCTGCATCTGTCAGAGGCGGCGTTGCGCGACAAAATCTTGGGCGGATGGCTGGGACGGTGCGCGGGATGTCAGTTGGGCAAGCCGGTGGAGGGCTGGTCCCACCATCGCATCCGCGAGTATTTGCAGAGGGCGAACGCTTTCCCGCTCGACTACTACTTCCCGTCCTCCTCCGTGGACGCCGAGGGCAAGGAGTGGAAAGCGGGCTGCCAGCCATCTACCCGCGAACACATCCGCTGGGCGGAACGCGATGACGACCAGGACTACACGATTCTCGGGCTTTACATTTTGGAGCAGCATGGGCAGGACTTCACGACGCAGAACGTCGGGCAGGCATGGTTGAGTTGCCTGCCCTACTATCGCGTCTACACGGCGGAGCGGCAGGCTTACAAGAACCTCGTGGAGGGCTTTGACTACCCCGACTGCGCGACGCGCTGGAATCCCTACCGCGAGTGGATTGGGGCACAGATTCGCGCCGACGGGTGGGGCTACGCCACGCCGGGGTATCTGGAAAAAGCCGCTGAGTTCGCCTTCCGCGACGCCGCCGTGTCGCACGTGAAGAACGGCATCTACGGCGAGATGTTCATGGCAGCGGCGATTGCGGCGGCGTTTGTCACCGACGACATCGAGGAGTGCTTGCGGCTCGCGGCTTCGGAGGTGCCGAAAAACTCGCGCTTTTCGGAGATGGTCGCCGACTGCCTGCGCTGGTCGCGGGAGATTCCTGACTGGGAGGCGGCGTGGGCGAAGGTCAACGAGAAGTATGGCGGTTATCATTCGGTTCATACCCTCAACAACGCCGCGCTGGTTTTGCTGGGGCTGCTCTACGGAAAGAAGGATTACGAGAAAACGATTTGCTACGCCGTCGCGGGCGGCTGGGACACGGATTGCAACGGGGCGACAGCCGGCAGCATCTTGGGTGTCATGCTCGGTGCGAAGAACCTGCCGACGAAGTGGATTGCCCCGCTCAACGACACCGTCAAAAGCGCAGTGTTCGGCTTCGCCGAGTGTCGCATCACGGATTTGGCGGAGCGCACGTATGCGCTGGCACAAAACGTGATACGTGAGACGTGAAACGTGATGCATGATGTGTGATGCGTGAGAAGCCGTTTACGAATTACGCATTACGCATCACGTTTCAGGGCTCACGTTTCAGCCTCACGATGGCGTCCACCTGCACGCCGGCGTCGCGGTAGAGGCGAGCGACTTGGAGGTAGGTGCAGGCGGGGGGGTTGTGCGGGAAGAAGCGAGCAAGCGTGTGGTTGATTTCTTCGAGATGCTCAAGGTCGCTCACGTAAACGGTCAGGCGCACGACGTCCTCCAGCGTCGCTCCGGCTTCTTCCACAATGGCTTGCAGACTGCGCAAGACGCGGTCGGTCTGCCGTCGCAGCGTGCCGACATACTGCTCTTTCGTCTCCGGCTCAAACGGCAACTGTCCTGAGATAAAAAGAAACCCGTCCACCTGCACCGCCTGAGCGAACGGTCCAATTGGCTCGGGGGCGCGCGGGGTTTTGATGGATCGCTTCATAATGGTTCCCTCCCTCGAAAATCGTCCTCCTCCTCGTCGTCGTCCTCGTTCTCGAACCTCACAAACGACCGATGACGAGGATGAGAACGATTCTCCTGCAAGCCAGTTCGGGACTCCCAGAAAGACCTCCTCTGAAAATAACCGCACCCTCGGGAGGAGGTATCCCGTTGGGGACATGAACAACTTCCTTCCACGTCCGTCCATTCAGTTCATAGTATTGCGGGCTTCATTTTACCGCCTTTCGGGGAACGCGTCAAATCAGCAACTATCTTAGACAAGCAGAGGTCATGCTGCAATTGATTTAGAGCTCTCCGAAGACTCTCCCCTCCTTGCCAAGGAGGGGTCGGGGGAGGTTCAAAGTAAACCGACAACCCTCTGTGCTCTCCCTTACAAAGTAGGACAGGGAGGTTTTCGGATAGGCTCTTAGGATGGGACGGGAGGGATTGTGTGCAGAAAGAGGACTTTCGCTGCTTATGGTGGTGGAGCGCGGGTTTTGGATTGTTTGGCGCGGCGTTGCTGCTGGAACGCATAGGGTCGCTGATGAAGACCACGATGCCGAAAATTGAGCCCTACGTGGCGCGGGGTCTACCCGTGCCGACAGCGATAGACTGGCATCATCCCTTCAGCCGCGCCCTGTCTGCGCTGGGCGACTCCTACGGTCGGTTCAGCCTCCTGTGGTGGGCGCTGCTCCTCGCCAGTCCGTTTCTCCTGTTTCGCGCCCTGCAGCCGGAGCGTTCGTTTTTTAAGAGCGGACAACCCGCCGACGGCTCTTCGCCTTTGCAGCGTCCGCTTGACCTTGCCACTGCGCTACGCGTTCTGTTCCTGAGCGTCGTGAGCCTCTGGCTCGTGGGAGCGTGGTGGTGGGCGTATCACGCGGGCGACCTTGCTCCTGTTGTCGCCAGAGTCATTCGTCGCCCGCTGTCGTCGGGGGAGGAAGCGTGGCTGGGAGGCGTTTATTTCTGGCTCAGGAGCGTGACGCAACGCGAAGAACTCGTCGCCTTCCTCTGGCTGGTGATGTGTGGTCTTATTCTCTTCGTCTTGTGGCAGGGGGGGTGGCAGCCTCTACGTCTGCTATCCGCCGCCGCGCGCGGGACGGCGGTGGGATTGTTGGGTGCGGTGGTCCTCTTCCCTTTATGTCCGGCGGGTCATCGCATTGTGCAGACCATCCTGCAGAGCATCGGGAGCACGGGAGAAAAACTCTGGCATGTCTGGGCGTTGGGGTGGTTGGTCGTGGGCGCCGTCGGGTTCATGGCGTTAGGCGTGACGACGTGCCTCCTCGCGCGTCCGTCGTGGGCGCAGCAGCAGCGGGGGCGCTTGCTGCCACTGTCCGCCGGCACGCTGCTGCTCCTCGCCTTGCTGCAAGGGGGATACTACACGCAGGTCGCCCGCCAACGATGGGGCATCGGCAAAGACTTCCACGCGGCGGTGTTTGGCGCATCGAAACCGTCCTCCCGACAGAGCCAGGGGCGGACGCTCATCCTGATGGGGAGACGCTACGGTATCGGATATAGCCCGCTGGTCACGATAACGGGCGTGGAAGCCAACCGGCAAACGCGGGAGCGCGTTTGGCAATACCTACGTGAGCGTAACTTCCGCTCCTATCACACGGAAGCGGCGTTCATGCATCTCTACGACTGCGCGGCGTTGGACTGGGACCCAGTGGCGAGTCTGGAGGTTGCCTTCGCTAACGCCCAACACTGCCCATCGCAGCGTCCTATCTTTGTGGAGTTGCTGGTCTCCAAACTGTCCGCCTGCCCCATCACGCCTGAGACGCGCCGCTTTCTGGACAAGTTAGCCGACGCGCGTTTCTTCCAGCATCCCCACCCGAATTCCCGTCGCAACGTCGGCGACCTCTACTGGAAGTTTGGCGACCGCAAAAAGGCGGAGGAATGGTTCCGCCGCGTGCCTGTGGGACCGCGGGAACTTCAGCACATCAAAAAAGACCCCCTGCTGCTGACCAACGGCGTGGTCACGGGCAGCATTTTCCTCAACGGTAAGCCTGCCGCTGGATTGCGCGTGGGCGTGGTGCCGTGGGGCAACCGCTTCGAACTGCTGGGCGCTCGCCTTCCCTTCGCTCAGCGGTTCATCGTCAAAGGCGTCACTACCGACGCGCAGGGGCGTTTCCGCCTTGACCGCCTGCCCGCCGCCATTTACGCCCTCGTCGTCGCCGCCCCCTCGAAGGACATCCCCCCTCGTGTCAACGCCGTCCGAGTGACGAACCTGCCGGGCATAATTGACCTCGGACGCACTAAACCCTCCCGCGACGTCGGTCGCATCGAAATCGAGGTGGACAAAAACGCCCCGACCACCCCACCGCCCCCTCCGCCGACGGGAGACAGTCGAGGAGTAATAGAAACGTAGATGACGGATGACGATGGCTGATGACTTAGAGCCTCTCCCAAAGCTCTCCCCTCCTTCCCAAGGAGGGGTCGGGGGAGGTCCAGAGCCAGCCAACAGCCCCCTGTGGTTCTCCTGGTCAAGGGAAATAGCAAAGTTTTCGGAGAGGCTCTAAGTTAGGTCGCCATAAATTTTGCCACTTCAACGATGAGATTCTTCGCTTCGCTCAGAACGACAAAGCAGCAGGACTGTCATTCTGAGCGAAGTGAAGAATCTCGCCCGGACAGGATTCATGGCGACCTACTCGTTTCTAAACTTTTGCGTTTCGCGCTTCTCTCCTTCCCCGCTGCAGGAAAACGTCATGGCGAGCGGAGGGGATTGCTTCGCTCCGCTCGCCATGACAGGCGCACAGGTGAGAGGTCTCTTTGACCGTCAGCCATCTTTCATCTGCCGCTCGACTTCCTCCAGGTCGCTGACCTTGTCCACATCGAACGCTATCTCGGCGTAGGGGGAAACGACGGTTGCTGCGCGGCATTGGAGGACGTGCGAGGCGCGGGCGAGGAGGTCCGCGAGGCTCAGGCGGTGCAGGAGAAACTTGAGGATGAACCCGAACCCGAAGAGTTTCGCCAACTTCAGCGGTGACTTGCGCCCGGCGAACGCCGCTTCCGTGAGGAACATGCTGTGCTCCAAAAAACGGCGCGACAGCACGACCATGTTCCCGCCGGTGAACGTGCCGTCCACCAGGCGGGCATAAGTCCGCTTGCCCGTCGGAAAGCGCTGCTCGCAGACCTCCTGGGTCACAATCGGATAGGTGATGTCCGCGCCGCTGCGCAAACTTTCCGCGATGAAATGGTCAATCGCCTCCGCCGTAATCAGCGGCACGTCACAGGTCATCACCAGCACGCGCTCCGGCTTGCCCAACGCCGCGTCGCCGCGTTGAATGTTCTCGCTCAACGTCTCGCCCGGTTCCACAACGGCTGTTCCCTTCAACGCGGATTGCAGCGCTGCCAACCCGATGACGACGACGTGATCCACCCGCTCGCACCGATGCAGCACATCCACCACACGCTTAACCATCGGCTCCCCAGCGATGGGAATCAACGCCTTGCTCGTCACGCCGCAGTGCCGCGTGAGGGCGTCCACCTTCTTATCGCCCGCGAGGACGATCGCGGGAATGGCTTCGATCTTCATAAGACCGCGCGGGACACGAGCCTCCCTCCAAAAGTCGCCCGCGCCGCGACGGGCGACTTGGGAGGCGTCAAGGCGAGATTGAAACCGTCACGCGGTCAACGCCCCCTCGCCGAAGATGACGGGAAAGCGATGGTCGGGGTCATCCACCCGCCGAATTGCCGCGTCCATGTAGCATACGCTGAACCCGCGACGGGGTTTATCGGTGGGGTTGACGCCAGAGCGATGGAGCACGAAGTTGTGCATGACGAACACCTCGCCGGCTTTGAGTTCAATGTAGCGCGACTTCTCTTCGGGGCAGTAGAGCCGCTCTTGCTCTTCGGTGATAGTGTGTCCGCGCTCGGAGAGCAACCCCAACTTGTGGCTGCCGGGGATGAGTTGCACGCAACCGTTCTCGCGGGTGGCGTCGTCCAATGCCGTCCAGACGGTCAGGAACTTGTCGCCATCGCAACTGGTCAACTTCCACTGCGTCCCGCCGTCTTGATGATAGGGCAGCACTGTGCCTTTGTGAGCGGGCTTGTTCATGAACATGGCGCGGAAGATGGAGACGTTCTCGCCAATCAGGGCACGCGTCCAGGCACGGAACACAGGGTGCTGCATGTAACGTAGGAACAACGGGTCGCGCTCCCAGCCCTCAATTTTGCGGTATTCCTGCGATGCCCCTTGGAACTCGCCGCCGGGCAGGAGTTTGTATTCCATCCCGCCCGCGTCCAATTGAAACCACATCCCCTCATGCCGCACCCGCCCCATCACGATGTCATCCGCCCGCTGCCGCAGGGCTTCGATTTCTTCATCCGATACGATTTGACCTAACACCACGTAACCTTCTTCTCGAAACTGTTCCAGTTGTCCTGGAGTCAACATCCAACCACTCTCCCCACAAACAGTTCACGCAAAGACGCGAAGAGCGCCAAGTGAACTGCTTATGTCCTTTGCGTCTTTGCGTGGCATCACAAACCGTACCATGCGATTAGACGGCTCAATGCGCCCTCTTGTGTCAGCAACTCGATGCGTTTTCGCTGCGCCCGCAGCGCCAGCGCGCGGCGGTAGCCGTAAGCCGTGTCTATCAGTTGCACGGCTTGAGAGACAGCCGGGAGGGTGAGGCTTCCGCCGACCCTGCGCTCGGCGGGCGTCTCGCGCTCCTGTGCGAACCAGCGGGCGAAGTAGAGAATCAGCGGATACGTCAACAGCAGCGCGCCCAAACCCTCGATGACCGTGTAGCCAAAATGCGCGTCGCCGCAGAAGGCGAGCGAGGAGAGTTTGACGCGGTAAAAGCGCGTGAGCAGTTCAAAGCTCTCGTCGTCGAGCGAGCCGATGGGACGCTCCAAATCTTCAAATCGCGCCTTGGGTAGGTGCGGCTGCAGTTGGGGCAGTTCACCTTTGCCGGCAATGAAACTGAGCGCGGTGATGAAGTTGTGCCAGCCGCTTGCGCTGCCTTCTTTCTTCGCGTAAATCCCCACCAGTTGACGGAACATAACCCGCGTGCCGTGCTTGGGTTGAACACGAGGATAACCTTCGGCTTTGATGCCTTCGGCGAGCCGCTCGCGGTAGCGATTCAAGTCCTTCACCCGGTCGGCGGCGGGCAAATGCCGCAGGACTTCCAGGAGTTGGCTGGCGCACAACATCCGCGCGGTGAGGTCCAGCGATTCATCGGTGATGGCGGCGATGAACGCCTGCGCAATCGCGTCGGTTTGCTCCCACGTCAACGTGATGCCGCGTTGCAACACGGGCGGTGACGGCTTCCCGGCATCGGCAAGAAAACGATGCGCCAGCCGCTCCAACGCCCGTTGTTGTTCGCTGATGGGCTTGCCGCGGTTACCCGCCACCGAGGGACACGCGAACCGCAGGTTCACCCGCACGCGGTTGCCCGTCTGCACGAACGTAAACGGATAAATCTGACACTCTATCGGCTTGGCGTTCTCCCCGAACTCCGCATGAATGCGGCACAGCCCGTCCTCCGCCAGAAACACGCACGCGCCCGACGCGTCGTGTCCCAGCCGCCACTTTTCGCGCCCGCCGCCGACGTCAACTCGCTGAAACAGTTTGTCGGCAGGCAGGTTCAGTTTCTCCGCCCACCCCTGCCGCAGCAGCCGCGCGCGCTCCTCGTCCGTCACCGTCACGATATAGGTGCGGCAGCAGTGCGTGCAGGAGTGGCAGGTGAAGTTTTGATAAGTGGGCAGCACGGAGAGGCGCATCAACGTTGTCCGCCAACGGATGAAACGTGTCAACGGATAACGACGCGAGATTTGAAAAATGCCGTATCCGTTGGCACGTTTCACCCGTTGGCAGATGCCTAAAGTCGCGGAAAAAATACATCCACCAGCCGCTCCACGTCTCTCGCATCGCAGCCGTATTTCTGCTGGAATGACTCGTGAATCTGCCGCTCGTAGGTGGTCGGCGATTGGAGCGGGAACGTGACGACTTGCCGGTTGACCGTCGCGGATTCGTGCATGCCCAGATTCATCTCTTGGTCGAGGCGTCCGGCAGCGGCGCCGTAGTCGGGTTCGCGGTCTTCGCACACGGCGCGGGCGAGGCTCATCAGTTCATCGGCGATAGCGATTTGTCCTTCAGTGAGCGCGTATCTTTTGAAGGGATTGTTCCAGACAAACTGACCGTCGGGGGTCTGCATCTCGATGCGGTCCAGCACCTGAACACCGTCCTGCTCAAACCTGACGCGCTGCGGCGTGTAGGCTTGGGCGACCGCGCCGGTTTGCAACTCGCCGGGCGGGACAAGATAGAAGTCGTCGCCGACAACGGTGCCCGCTGTGCCGTCAATTTGCGACACGCCGCCCACGCCGCGCCCCAACGAGCGCGCATGAATGACGTTGGAATAAATCATCGTCGCCAGCACACCGTTGTCGAAGTCCACGACGCCCAGCGTCCAGTGTTCCTGGGTGTGATGCCGCTTCATGCGGTCGGTGAGGGGCGTCACCTCGCTCGTGTGGGCGATGCCCAGCACCGAGGTCGGATGCCCGCCAGCACGGATGCGCAGAAGGCTCATGCCGTGATAGCCGCCCTCGTGGAAAATGCGGTAGAGACGGCTGACCTTACCGATGACGCCCGCTGCGAGGACCTGCGACTTGAACTGCTCCATCGGCGCGCGGTAGTAGTTCTCCGCGACCTCCAACTTCACGCGGTTTTTCTGGGCGGTTTCAATCATCAGGTCCGCCAGCGGCAGGGTGGCGGCGATCGGCGTCTCGACGAGGTGATGCACGCCGTTCTCCGACAGAAACCACGAGATCGCATGATGCGCGTCGCCAGGCACGACGACGTCGGCGACGTCAATTTCCTCGCTCTTCAGTAAATCGCGCACGCTCATATAAGCCCGTGCGCCGTATCGTTCGGCAACCGACTTCGCCGTCGCCTCGTCCATATCACACACGGCGACAAAGTTGAAGACGTCCTTCAGTTTCGCAATCACCGGTGCGTGCGCCCCTGCCCCGCGTCGCCCTGCGCCGATGAGTGCCATGTTGAGTTGAGACATGATAACCTCACAAGACACGTCGGCAACCTGTTCCGTAAGACAAGTTGCCGAATTGTCCCCCGCTTAAGAGCCCAGCCGCGAACCGGTTAGCGCAGGCTTCCAGCCTGCGTAAAACGCCGGCAGGGTGTCCGAGCAACAGTGTAACACCTGATTATTTCTCCCGCCCCCTTGTAAACCCTTCCCTGCTTCGCTATAATAACCCTCAAATCCTACTATTCCTATCGGATTTACGGTTTTAGAGCCTCTCCGCGAACTGTGTAGCGCTGATGTCTATCCGCTATCTGATGCAGGCTGGAAGCCTACGCTACGTAGTTTACGAGGCGAGGTGGGTAAGGGCGCTGGGGCTGTCGGAGGTAGGAACAGGAGGCTCTCTACAAAAGCGACGCCGTTGCTGACATCATCTTCTCCTTCCCCCGACTCCTCCTACGAGGAGCGGGGCGTCGTGGGAGCGGCTCTCATGTCATTGCGAGCGCGGGGCAGCCATCTCCGCCGCAGGGGATGGCTTCGCTCCGCTCGCCATGACAGGCGTTTCCATCAGGGAGGGAGAAAGGCATGACGGCGTCTCTTTGCATGCTGGCAGGGTTGAATCGTCTTTTAGAGTGTGTATAAAAACGTCCCCTTGAGGGAGGGGTGGGGAGAGGGGTTTTTATACACACTCTTATTGTCTCGATTATGCGTTTAGAAGTCCCTCCCCATGGGGGTCATCTGGTTGACCGCTCTTTGTCGCCCGCTGCGGCGGAAGAGTGGAAGGAAAAGGCAAAGAGCCTGCGCGCGATTTGCTTGGCGAGTCGGCGACTATCGGACCTGGAGATGATTGCCAGTGGGGCGTTCAGCCCGCTCGAAGGGTTCATGTGCCGCGCCGATTACGAGAACGTGGTCGTCAACAAGCGACTGGCGAACGGGCTGCCGTGGACGATTCCGATTACGCTGGCGGTCTCGCGGGAGGAAGCCGAGCCGCTGAAAATCGGCGAGGACATCGCGCTGATTGACAAGCACGAGAACCTGCTGGCGATTTTGCACCTGGAGGAGAAATACGCCTACAACCGCGAGCGAGAGGCGCGATTGGTTTACGGCACGACTGACCAGAACCATCCGGGCGTGCGGGCGTTGTACCGGCGGGGTGATGTGCATTTGGGCGGGAAGATTTCAGTGGTGCAGCGTCCGCAGTATGAGTCGTTTCAGGAGTATCGCTTCACGCCCGCCCAGACGCGGCGCATTTTCGCCGAGCGCGGCTGGCGGCGCGTCGTCGGCTTCCAGACGCGCAATCCCATCCACCGCGCCCATGAATACATTCAGAAAGCCGCCTTGGAGACGATGGATGGCTTGTTCCTTCAGCCGCTCGTCGGCGACACGAAGGAGGACGACATCCCCGCCGCCGTGCGGATGGAATGTTATCGGGTGCTGATTGAAAACTACTACCCCAAGGACAAAGTGTTTCTGGGCGTGCTGCCCGCCGCCATGCGCTACGCCGGTCCGCGCGAAGCCATCTTCCACGCCATCGTGCGGAAAAACTATGGCTGCTCGCACTTCATCGTCGGGCGCGACCACGCCGGCGTCGGCAACTACTACGGTCCCTACGACGCCCAGTACATCTTCGACGAGTTCGAGGAGGAGGAATTGGGCATCACGCCCCTGTTCTTCGACAACACTTTTTACTGCAAGGTCTGCGGCAACATGGCGTCCGTCAAGACCTGTCCGCACGGCAGCGACCATCACGTTTCATTGAGCGGCACAAAGGTGCGACAGATGCTTAGCGAAGGTATCGCGCCGCCGCCAGAGTTCACACGCCCTGAAGTGGCGAGGGTGCTTATGGAGTTCATGCGGCAAGGACAGGTGAGGGCTGCCTGAGAGCGGCGTTAGTCGGCTGCCTCCGACGACCGGCGGTCAGCGGACGTGTGGACGTGGGAGAGAATGAAACGAACACGGTGAAGGGTGGGGGGAGTTTTTGAT
>JANWYM010000034.1:0-1711 GCA_025055355.1 Abditibacteriales bacterium | reverse complement strand
GTCCGGGGTGGTGCCTGGGTCTGTGACGTGGCCACGTCCCGGTTCATGGGTGCAGGGAGTTTCTCATGGGAATTGTCGTCCCAGCCATTAGCCCAGCCGCGTTGGCGGAAGTTTACGCCCATGCGCGAGAAGTATATCCCGAAGAATGCTGTGGGTTTCTCATCGGCGCGCGGGACGGCGTGATTGACGAGGTGCGGCGCTGCGAGAACTGGCAGAACCGGTTGCATCAGCGCGACCCACAACGGTTTCCGCGTGACGCCCGCACGGCTTACAACATCGGTCCCAAAGACATCGCCTTCGCCGACGCCAGTTTCGGCGGCGAGCGTCCTGTGCGCCTCGTGTATCACTCGCACGTTGACGCAGGCGCGTATTTTTCGGCGGAGGACCGACGCGCCGCGCTCTTTGATGGCGAACCGGTCTGGCCGCAGGTGGATTACCTCGTCGTCGGCACGCAAGGTAGGCGCGTGACGGAAGCGAAACTGTTTCGCTGGGATGAACGGCAGAAGGAATTCGTGGAGGTCGCAAGGTATCCGGGAGAAGAGGAGTTATTCATGTCCCCAGGGGGACATCCCAACGAATGAAAATACCGAGCCTCGCCCTCCCAGAACGTTACCCTCCCAGAGGGGCGGTTGTTTGCAGAGGGGATTAGGAAATTAGGGATGAGGACCTCTAATTTCCGAATTGCCTCTTTGGATTGTGCGTCACTCTGCCCAAGATATTTTGTCTCTTATCGGCAACACGCCGATGGTGCGCCTGCGACGGCTGGTAGGGGAGAACGATGCAACCGTGTATGCGAAGTTGGAGTCGTTCAACCCCGGCGGTAGTGTGAAGGACCGCATCGCGTTGAGCATGATTGAGGACGCGGAGCGGCGCGGTCTGCTTCGCGCGGGTGCGACGATTGTGGAGCCGACGACGGGGAACACGGGCATCGGATTGGCGATGGTCTCGGCGGTGCGCGGCTACAAGTGTATCATCACTATGCCCAAAGACATGAGCCCAGAGCGCGAGTTGATTCTGCGCACATTAGGCGCGGAGGTGGTTCTGACGCCGCCCGAGGAGGGCATGGCGGGCGCGGTGTGGCAGGCGGAAGAGATCCTGAAAAAGACGCCGAACGCTTTCATGCCGCAACAGTTTGAAAACCCAGCTAACCCCGAGGCGCATCGCCGCACGACGGCGCAGGAAATCTGGCGCGATACGCGGGGCAAGGTGGACGCCTTCGTGGCGGGCATCGGCACGGGCGGGACGATTACCGGCGTCGGCGAGGTGCTGAAGGGGAAAAATCCCAAAGTCAAAGTGGTCGGCATTGAACCTGCACGTTCCGCTGTGTTGAGCGGGGGTCAGCCGGCGATGCACGCGATTCAGGGCATCGGCGCGGGGTTTGTGCCGAAGGTCCTCAACCGTGACATCATTGACGAGATCTATACCGTCCGTGATGAGGACGCCATCAACACCGCGCGGCGCGTCTCGCAACGGGAAGGCATCTCCTGTGGCATCTCGGCGGGCGCGGCGGCGTTCGTGGCGATAGACGTGGCGAGCAGGTTGGGCAAGGGCAAAACGGTCGTGGTCATCTTCCCCGATGGGGGGGAGAAATACTTGAGTTTGGCGCGGCAAATGTAGATTCGCCGCCGAGAGCGCAGAGGAAAAAAGGTCTCTGCGGTGAGAAGGATGTCAAAAGTTAAGCCGTTGCTGACACCATCTTCCCCCTCTGCCA
>JANWYM010000349.1 GCA_025055355.1 Abditibacteriales bacterium | reverse complement strand
TTCAGGCAACAATTTTTTGCACTGACCGCCCAACATAAGCGACAGATGTTGCTCGGCACGCGGACTGCAGCGCGGCAGGTCATCCGTTTCGCATGGCGGCGGCGGTGGTTGATTGCCCATCTTCGGCAACTGCCCGGCGCGTTGGTAGAGCGCAATCGCCGCCGCCGCACCCAGCAGCGAACGTTCGCGGTCGGCGAGGTCCAGACGCGACAGCAGATCGCCGAGAGCATCATCCGACGGCGGCAGCACAAGCGGTTGACGCTCGGTGCCAAGCAAGGCGATGGTGACGATGTTTTCCCAGAGGTTCATAAGCAGAGGATAAAACGTGAGACGTGAAGCATGAAACGTGAACTTAGTGTGCGGCTGATGTCATGCTGAACGGCATGAAGCATATCTGCGTCACTTTCGAGGTTCTTCGCTCCGCTTAGAATGACAAACCCCCCCGTGACATGTTCATGCTGCACACCTCACGTCTCACGTTTCACGGGACAACAAACCTCCCCTCGACCATAGCACCCAACAGCCGGAAGTGATCCCCGTCCCACTCCCCGCACACATCTATCGGATGACCGCCGCTGAGAGCAAGAAGAAGCCAGCCGTTTTGCAAGCGCTGAACGAGGGACAACGTTCGTCCTTCGCTATCATATAACGACCAGCCTTCACCATCGCGCATGAGAACGACGGATTGCAGCGGCATCGGGAACCGCTCCAGCCACGGATTGCGGGCGAGTGCGGCGGCGTAGGCAGCGGTGGCAGCGGCGATAGTGGGGAATCCGGGCAGGGCGTCAATCGGCGCGGGCGCGGCGTGACGCTCTTTGACCAGCGCGCGCAACGGATACGCGCTGGGGAAGAAAACCAACTCCGCATCAAGGCAGGTGCCGGCGACGAGGCCGGTGTCGGGAACGGGCTGCTCGATGGGCGCGAAGTGCAGCACGAGCGCGGGGCGCTTGCTCTCCCTGCCCCACAGCCAAGTGCGTTGCACGCGCAGGCGGTCTTCCTCTTCGACGCTCTGCCCCAACACCAACCAGCGGTCGCGCACGCCTGCGGCGGTCATCAACTCGTTCTGGTTCTGCGTCCAGCCGATAGCGGTGCGTATGTCGGCTTGCATGTCGGGTGGCAGCGTCTCAATGCGCTTGAACGCTTCGATGAGAAGATACAGCCGCGACAAACGTTCCAGCAACCGCCCCGGCCAGCCCGCGCCCGAAGAGGGAATTTTCGCGATCTTGCGCAACTCCCGCGCCACACTCGGCGCTTGCGCGTCCACCAGGCGGCGCGCGTGGGCTTCCCAAAAACTGTAAGGCTGAGACTGCACGGCTGCGAGTCCGTTGCGCACGAGATCGCACAAGTAAAGTTCAAGTTCCTGAAGCCCGGCGGCGACGCGCGCCTCGCGCTGCATGGCGCGTTTGGCTCGCGCCTTCGGGTCAACAACTCGTTCTGGTCTGGCAGGGACGTCCGCCCCAACGGGCTGGGGGCGACGCCTGCCCCTCCGTCGGGCTTGGGAGGCAAGCCAGTCTGTCACCCACGGAGGCGGCTCTTTTTGTTTGAACTCATCGGGATAGTTGGCGAGCAGAAGGAACAGCCCTAACCCGTGCTTGCACGGAAACTTGCGGCTGGGACAGGAGCATTTGAACGTGGGTTTGCTCAGTTCAATCTGCACCTGATAGGGGGCTTTCGCGCTGCCCTGATACTCACCCCACGCGGCGGTATCATTACAGCCCAGCGTCTGCCACAGATCCGGGTCTGCCAGGTCCTTGCTCGACTCCATCGAACTCACATCTGGCGCCAGGGCGAGAATCTGCTCAGTTGTCCATGTCGGCGGCATGGCAACACCTCCCCAAAGTCACTTAGGCACTCTGAGAACGGCTGCGCTTATTATACACTAAACGACACGATTCTTCAAATTCACACCGCCTCCGGGTAGTATCTACTCGGGCTCCGCGTGAACCAGCACGCGCTCGACCTGGGGCAAGGCGGCTTTGAGGCGGTCTTCGATGAGAGTGGAGGCGTCATGAATTTGGGTAATGGGCGTGCTGCCGTCGAAGGTGCAGTGGAGGGATATGTCCAAACCGTTGTTGACGTGGCGCACAACCACATTGTGACAGTTGCGCAGTCCGGGGATGGTGCGGGCGACGCGTTTCACGGTGTCCACCACGTCGGCTGACTTGGCAGTGACGTCCTGCCCACGCGCGACCTGCATCAGACGGGATTCGATGTGGGTGTTGATGGCGGCGATGTGGGGGATTTCGTTCCGCAGGTCGCGTTCCAGGCGGCTGGCGATGTCATGCGCCTCGCGCAGGTTAAGTTTTGCGTCCACCTCCAAATGCAGTTCCACGTAGTAGCGTCTGCGCAGTTCGTAAACGGCGACGTTGTGAACGGTCAACCCCTGTCGCTGGGCGATGACGTGCAGCCGCTCGGCGACGTTTTCGGTTTCCTCTTCAATCGGCTCAACGTGGACGACGACATCGGCTCTTGGGACACGCTCGCGGATTCTCTCTTCCACCGCGTCGGCAATGTCGTGGCTGCGCTCAAACGGTTGATTGCGCCCAACGGCGACGGTCAGGTCCACAAACACTTTGTCCCCCGCCTGTCGCAGCCGCACGCGGTAGCAGTCCAACACACCCTCGACCTGCCGGGCGGCATCCTCAATCTCCTGCGCCAAGCCTTCTGGGGCGCGGTCGAGCAACACGTCCACCGTTTTCTTGCCCAGCCGCAAACTGAGCCAGACAATGAGTGTCGCCACGATGAGCCCGGCAATGGCGTCGGCGCGTTCCAGCATCGGGTACCGCCCACCCAGCGCCGCGTTTAATTGGACCATGAGCAACCCGATGATGACGATACTGGAACTCCATACATCCGTGCTGAAGTGCAGCGCATCGGCTTCCAGGGCATGACTGTTGTGCTTCTTAGCGGCGCGGGACAGGGTGCGGGAGCGAGTGATGTCCACGACAATCGAAATCCCCATGACGGCAAACGCCCACCACGTGGGCTGCACGTGCACCGACTTATAAAACAACCGCTGCACCGCTTCATTGACAATCCAACCGCAGGTGAGCAACAGCAACAGCGTTTCAATCAGCGCCGAGAGGCTTTCGACCTTCTCGTGCCCGTAGGGGTGGGAGCGGTCCGCCGGTTTGCCCGATAGCCGCACGGCGAGGTAAGTGACGAACGTAACCAGCACGTCCAACCCGGAGTTCGCCGCTTCCGCGAGAATCCCTAAACTCCCCGTCACGATGCCCGTGATGAGTTTCAACGCGGTGAGAAACACCGCCGCCAGCACGGAGGAAAACGCCACCCATTCCTTCTCCCGCGCCGCCTCCTGAGGTGTTTGAGTTGTCTGTCCGCTGGCCATCGTTTCACCCGCTGGTGTGAGAGATGCAACGTTGATTGTAGCCGGTGGAGGGAGAAGGGTCAAGGGGGGAAATGACCACAGGAGCACAGGACCACAGGACCACGAGACCACAGGACCACGAGACCACGGGACCACAGGACCACTGACTATACGACGATGCGACTTGTGGTCCTGTGGTCCTGTGGTCCTGTGGTCCCGTGGTCCTGTGGTCACTGCGCCAGCACCTCCGTCAGCACGCGCCCTTTGGCATGTTCGGCTTTGACGCCGAGCAGGTAGCAGGCGGTGGGGCAAACGTCAGCGGCGGAGATTTCTTTGTTGTAAATGCCTTTCTTCACGTCGGGCCCCCAAACGACGAGGGTGACGTAGCCCAGATGCAGGGAGGGCGAGATGTGGTCGAGACCGCCGAACTTGTTGGGGCTGCCCGCGTCGCGCCCGAATTCGGGGAGGATGAAAACCGTCGTGGAATCTTTGAGTTGCGGGTCGGCTTTGATGGTGTTCATCATCTGCTGAATTGCGCGGTCGTTGTCGCTGATGACCTGCAAGTAGTTGCGATAACTGGTATGCGCAATGTCAGCGTTGTCGAGGTGGACGCCCAACACAAGGGGCTTGACGGTTTTGAGAATATCGGTTGCCACCGCCATTGTCCGCGCGTCGGCGGCGTTCACGCCGGTGAACGGCTTGGCGTCGTTGAGCATTTGCATTAATCGCCGCTCCATCTGCCGCGTGGTGGAAGCGTCGCTGGCGAAGCCCTCGGGCGGTGCGGCATTTAAGGCGCTGCGCAAGCGATGGACCGCGTCGGCAGCCGCGTCGTCGGGTTGCACGCCATGCCTCTGCGCCGCTTGGGCGAGTGCGGGGTTGAGCAGTCCTTCGGGGCTGAGGACGTTCGCACCGTAGCGCGCGCCGTAGTCGGGATGAACACTGTGACCGAAGTTCAAAGACTGCCCCGGCGAGGAGGCAACGAGCCAGACGTGGTTCGCGTCCAGATTCTTCTGCTTGCGCACATACTCGAACACCGTCGGGTTCAGCGTGCGCTGCATGGAACGCTCGGTCATGCCTTCGGGCACGCCCGTGAAAATCGCCAGCGACGCGCCGTAGTGACTCCCCCCTGCCGCCCGCGTCGCCGGGAACATTGCGCCCTCCTTCAAGCCCAACTCCATCAGGCTGCGGGCGTTGGGCGTGCGGTCTTGTCTTTGCGTGTCGTAGTTGAAACCGAAAGCATCCAGCGTCCGCACGCCGCCGCCGAACACGATGATAACCACGCGTTGCGTCTTGAACGCCGGCGACTGCGCGAATACGCCGCGCAACGCGGACGGCAGTATCGTTGAGCCGACGCCAGCGATACGAAGGAACGAACGGCGGCTGAAAGTGCAATCGGTGTCCTTTTTCATAAACCTCAGTCGCTTGGATAGTTGGGACGGTTGACGCTCTTTGCCGATTCATTTCATTAATCACTAATCACTCGAAATCGGCAGACAGCATCAATCGCCCAGCCACCCAGTCAATCAACAAACCAGCCGCCCCAATATTTCTTAGTAATACAGATACTCCCGCGACGACACCAACGCTTGCAGCACCACCTGCGGTGTGACATCGGGGTGGTTCAACGCATTGACAAACGCTTGTAGTTCTTCCGCCGTCGGCGAGCGACCCA
>JANWYM010000348.1 GCA_025055355.1 Abditibacteriales bacterium | reverse complement strand
AGAGATAGTATAGCATACAACGGTCCGTTGTGTTATACGAAAGGATGAAGACAGTAAGTCCCGATGCCCGTCATGGTGAGCGGAGCGAAGCCATCCCCTGCGCGAGGAGAATAGTTCGTCGCTCCACTCCTCACAACGACATTCGAACTTAACGGTCAAGAGTTAAACGGTTGCTATCATGCCTTTTCCCCGCCTCCAACCTCTCCCACGAGGGAGGGGTTGAGGGAGGGGGAAGATGATGTCAGCAACTGCGTAACTTTTATGATGTTTCGTCAATTTGGAGGAGAGATTCAGTTGCAACTCCCATCCGTCATCCTCAAACGCGGGCGCGAGCGTTCTGTCATCAATCGCCATCCCTGGGTTTTCAGCGGCGCGGTCAGCCACGTCAGCGGCGACGTTCAACCCGGCGACATCGTGGACGTGCGCGCTCACGACGGCGCTTGGCTGGGACGCGGCGCGGTCAACCCTCACTCCGATGTTTTCGTGCGGCTGATGACGTGGGACGAATCGCAGGCAGTGGACGAAGCCTTTGTGCAGGAACGCCTCGCGGCGACAATCGCGCGGCGCGGTGGGCAACAGACGTGCCGCCTCGTTTACCTCGAAGCCGACGGATTGCCCGGACTCATCGTTGACCGCTACGGCGATGTTGTTATCGTGCAAATTCTGACGCCTGCGATGGAGCGTTGGCGCGATGTCGTCGTCAACGCGCTCGTTGAATGCGTTCAACCGCGTAGCCTCTACGAACGCAGTGACACCGACGTGCGCCAGCGCGAAGGGCTATCGTTGCGCACGGGTGTCCTGTGGGGCGCAGAGCCGCCGGAGTTGATTCAGGTTGTCGCAGAAGGCACCGCGTTTCTCGTGGACGTTCGGCGCGGACAGAAGACGGGCTTCTTCCTCGACCAAAGAATCAACCATTGGCAGGTGGCAGCATACTGTGCGGGAAAAACGGTGCTCAACTGTTTCTCCTACACGGGTGGATTCGCCATCGCCGCGTTGAAGCGCGGGGCGCAGAAAGTCATCAACGTAGACACTTCCGCCGACGCACTTGCGCTTGCCGCGAGGACGGCGGAACTCAACGGCGTCGCCGACCGCATGGAAAACGTCCAAGCCGATGTTTTCCAATTCCTGCGTCAGTGCCGAGACGACGGCGCACAATTCGATGTCATCATTTTAGACCCGCCCAAGTTCGCCCACAGCAAAGCCGCGCTTGACCGCGCCTGTCGCGGCTACAAAGACATCAACTGGCTGGCGATGCGGCTGCTCAAACCGGCCGGTATACTGGTGACGTTCTCCTGCTCCGGCTTGGTCACTCCCGCGCTGTTTCAAAGCGTCGTCGCCGGCGCCGCTGTTGATGCCCAACGCACCGGGCGCATCATCGCCAAACTCTCCCAACCGCCCGACCATCCCATTCTGCTGACCTTCCCGGAGTCGGAGTATCTCAAGGGGTTGGTGTGCGCGGTGGAGTGATATCGAAGGCTGGGCTTTATGTCACGACATTTTGGGGTCTTCCCTCCAGAAACGCAATCACGTTGTCCACCGCGCCGGCGTTGAGGAGGTCCACGCCCTCGGGGGTCTGGTCGGCGTTGTGCGGTGTGAGGATGACTTGTTGGCAGGCGAGAAGCGGGTGGTCGGGCGGGAGAGGTTCGATGTCGAAGCAGTCAATCGCCGCGCCGCCGAGGTGTCCGCTGTGGAGCGCCTCGACCAATGCCGCCGTGTCCACGACCGCCCCGCGCGCGGTGTTGACGAACAGCGCGCCGCGCTGCATCAGCGCGAACTCGCGGGCGCCGATGAGTTGGCGGGTGTCGTCGGTCAGTTTCACGTGCAGGCTGATGACGTCCGCCGTGCGCAGCAATTCGTCCAGTTCAACGAATTCCACGCCCAGCGCTGCCGCGCGCTCGGGCGAGGGATGGAACGTCCACGCGATGACCCTCATGCCCACCGCGCGCGCCAATCGTGCCATCTCCGCGCCGATGTTGCCCGTCCCGATGATGCCCAACGTCTTGCCGCGCAGATAAACGTTGTCCATCCGCGTCCAGCGTCCCGACTTGAGTTCGTTGGTTTGAAACCATGCGCGTTTAGCGAGGGCGAACATCAGCCCGAAGGCATGCTCGGCGACGATGGGCGCGGTCTTGCCGGGGATGTTGCAGACGACGATGCCCATGGCGCGCGCCGTCGGCAGGTCAATCGAATCTGTCCCGATGCCGCAGACGGTAATCATCTGCAACTTCGGCAACTGGCGCAGCACCGTCGCCGTCCACTTGACCGCGCCACGCGAGTTGATCATCACATCCGCGTCGCGGGCGCGGGCGATTTTCTCCTCATCGGTCGCGGGGCGCGTGTCGTAGAGGACGACGTCGCCGTAAGGTTTCAGACGTTCCAGATGCGGCGAACCGGCGATTTGCACGGGGTCGTCGCCGGGCACAACGATTGTCACTCGTCGCATAACGCTCTCTGCGGTTAATCAGAATCAACGCACGAACCGCGCCAGATGATTCCGCGCGCGGCGCAGTCCGTCCGCCTGGTGCTCCCAGTCTTTCCAGTAGCGATAGTCCTCCAACTCGACGCTGATGATGCCCTCAAAGCCTTCATCCTCCAGCCGCTGGACGACCTTGAGCCAGTCCACCACGCCGTCGCCGGGGATGCAGTAGCGCCACCATTCCTCCCCGAACCCACGCGGTTTTTTGAAGGTCGGTCCGAGGTTGCCGTGCAGGTAGAGGGCTTCGTCGTCGAACACTGTATCCTTGCCGTGCACGTGCTTGACGCGATCCGCGAACTCGTTCAGAGCGCGCAGGTAGTCTACACCGATGCGGACGAGGTGCGACGGGTCGTAGTTCAAACCGAACGCCGGCGACGGGCACGCCGCAAACATCGCCCGCCACATTTCGGGCGTGCAGCCCAACGCGGGATAGTAGGGCCAACTCCCCGGCCATCCCTCCATCGCAATGGAGACGCCTTTGGATTCGGCGAACTCCACGATGGGCGGAATCGTTTGCTTCCAAATCTCAAAGTTCTTCGCCCGTCCGAGCGTTGGGTCGGCGGGGACGAACACGCAGAACATGATTTTCGCGCCGTTGTCCGCTGCCGCCTGAATCGCCGCCTTCGCCGCCTCCGCACCCGCCGCCTGTTGGTCGGGTTCAACGCTCAACAAATCGCGCGTGCCCGGCAGGTCCACCGTGCCAATCGTCAAGCCGTGCGCCGCCACCGTTTGCGCGACTTCGGGCGTAAGGCGCCCCACGTCCACCGCCTCGAAGCCGTTGTCTTTGCACCACCGGCAGAACTGGTCGAAGGGCATCTTGCCCCCTTCGCTGGGAATGCGTAAACCGATTTTCATTGTGTTGCTCCTTTGCGCAAGTTTGAGGTGCGGGTGATTATAGCCTGAGCGACAGAGAACGTCAAATCGCGCTTGTCCAACTCCGAGCCTATCCCAAAAAGTAGCCCGCGCCGCCGTCGCGGATTCTGCCGCAGCATGACGGGCTACTTTTTTTGGGAAACTGCTCCCATCGCCCTCGGGTATTATGCTATACTGAAATCGTGTCCCAACTTATTTCCTCAAAGGCAGGGACCAAATATGCCTACCCACGTCAAGTTGTTTTGGCTGGCCATAACGGTCAGCGTTCTGATTGCGTTAGACGGGTTGATTGCCCTCATCGTCGAACGCCGACGCTCACAACGCCCGCGTGAACGCCTTCCGCTGTTTTCCTTCCTCACGGCTGCCGTTGGTGTCCTGCTCTGTTTCATCGCCACACTGCCGACGAGTCCGCCGTTTTCGGCGGGGCAGCGGTTGGGCTGGGGCATGCTCATCGGCGGCGCGTTTGCGCTGGTGGCGGCGTGGATGGGGCAAACACCCACAAGGCGAGACGCGATGAGTGCGTGCGCGTGGGCGACGTTGGGCGTCGGGTTGACTTACTGGCTGTTTCGCGGCTACCCCGATGACGCCCTGAGTGGCTTCGCGCTGGCAGCGTGCTTGGTCGGGTTTCTTTGGGAAGGTTCAGGGGTCAGAGTTCAGAGTTCAAGGGAACACGACCCCAAAACTCAAACTCCTGAAACCTTCACCCTCACCCCTCAACCCCTAACCTTCAACCTCTACCTCGTCTCCACCGTCGCCCTCGTCGCCGCTCTGCTGCTGGCGCAGGAACATTTTTCAGGGCGCAGGTTGAGACAGATCGCCGAATCTCTCTGGAACGTCTTCCCGCTGGCGCTGCCGGCGTTGGGGTTAGCGGCGGGCGTTCTCGCCCAGGCGGCGCGGCGCGTTCCGCGACAGAGGGTGGGAGTCGGCGCGACGCTGGGCGTCCTCGCCGTGCTGCTCGTCTTTGGTGGGGGCGTATGGTGGCTGACGCGGCGGACGTTCAATGCGCCTTCGTTGTTCCTGCCGGTGGCGACGGGCATCATCAGCGCGATGGTGTTGGCGTTCCTCGTGTCGGGCGTTCAGGGGTGGAAGCGCGAGCACGTTTTGACGTTTGAAGAGACGACGGGCAACCCCTCCCAACCTCTCCCTGTCAAGGAGGGGAGTTTGCCGTCGTTCGCGGCGGCGTTGGCGGTGCTGATTGTCCTGTTCACCTACCTCAACTGCATTCGCTTCCTCTCTGGCTACGGTGCAGCGTTGGGGGCGTTAGCTATGCTCCTGCTTTTCGTGGCGGTGGATACGCTGTTGGAAACGCCCTCTGAGAGATTGCGCCACACCTTGCCCTTGGCGGCAGCGATGGTGGTTGCTGCACTGTTCCGCATCTTCTTGGAATCTTATGATGCGGAGTATCACCGCGTGAGCCTCTACACGCACTACGTTTTCATCGGGCTGGCAACGGGCATCCTTCTTCCTTGGTGTCTGAGAGAGATCAGTAATTTACGGCTGACGCATGACGCCTTACGCACCCTCGTCGGCTTGCCTCTTGGTTTCGCTTGCGTCGCCCTGCCGCCGCTGGTGTTTGTGTTTTGGGGCTTCAAGCCGCTGGTGGGGCTGATGGCGGGGCTGGTGTTAGCGCAGTGGCTCGCCGCGCTGCCGAC
>JANWYM010000347.1 GCA_025055355.1 Abditibacteriales bacterium | reverse complement strand
ACGTGCGTCGAACCATCACCGGAATACATGGCGGTTTACAACGAGGTGATGAAGTTGGAATCGTTCCACGCCCTCGCGCACGACGCCCAACTGCTGGCGATGTTCCGCCGTCTCATCGGCGAGGAGGTTCTCGTGCATCCGCGCAACATCGCCCGTATCATCTTCCCGCAGAACGAACTCTACACCACGCCCGCACACCAAGACTGGATTCACGTGCAAGGCACCCCAGAGACCTACACCGCTTGGATTCCCCTGAGCGATTGTCCTCAATCACTCGGCAGTCTGGCGGTGCTGGTGGGGTCGCACCGCTTCGGCATTTTCCCGACGCATCGGGCTTATGGCGCAGGCGGGCGCGGGATTGACACGGAGGGATTGGGGCTGACGTGGGCGGGGAGCGATTTCTACTTGGGGGATGTGCTGGTGTTTCACAGCCACACCGTTCACAAAGCGCTGCCCAACAAAGACCCGCAGCGGTTGCGTCTGTCGGTGGACTTCCGCTATCAAGGCGCGTCGCAGCCCATCACGCCGGGCTCACTGCTCCCGCACTTCGCGCAGGTGACATGGGAAGAGGTTTACGCCCGCTGGCGCAGCACGGAACTCCAGTATTACTGGCAGAAGTTCCCGCTCAACGTCGTGCCGTTCGACCCCGACCATCCCGGACGGCGGGATGCGTAACGCTGTTACGGGTGGCACGGATGACACGGACTCTTTCTGGTTCGTCATCAAGTAATCCGCGTCATCCGCGCCATCTGTGGACCGCAATTCTGTCTAAATCCGCTCAAACTTCTTGTCCAACTCGAAGTGCGAGATGGAAATGATAATCGGCTGGCCGTGCGGGCAGAGGAAGGGGCTTTCCGTTTGCATCAGGTCGTCTAAGAGTTTCTGAATTTCCTCTGGGCGCAGCGGGTCGCCGGCTTTGATGGCGGAGCGGCAGGACATGGTAATCAAGGCGGACTTGCGGCGTTCGTCGAGTTGCTGCGTGGTCGCCGTGCTGACCAGTTCGTCCACGAGGTCGCGGAACGCCTCCTCGTAGTTGCACCGCGCCAGCACCAGCGGCACGCTGCGCACGATGTAACTGTTCTGCCCGAACGGGTCGAGGTCGAAGCCCAACCCTTTGAGCATCTCCTTGCTTGCCTCCACCACCTCCACCTCTCGGTGACTCAACGTGACCGCAAACGGGATGACCAGGCGCTGCACCTGAATCGGCTGCCCGTCCGCCCCCATCAGCGCTTGCTCCAAGATCACCCGCTCATGGGCGCGGTGCTGGTTGACGATGAACAGCCCTTCATCGCTCTCCGCGAGGATGTAGGTGTTGCGAATCTGACCGACGGGCGTGAGGTGCATCCGCTTTGGCTCCAGCGTCGGCAGCGGCGGCGGAGGCGGCGCGTCCAGCGACGGCGGTTGGTCAGGTTGCGTCAGGACGGCTTTTTGCTGCCACGCTTGACGCAGGGCGACGCCAAACGAAGAGGCAGACGCAGGGGACGACGAGGACGACGGAGGCGACGGGAGCACCGCTGACTCAAGGTGCGGCACGGAAAAATGCGGCGTGAGTTGCGCGGACTCCAACGTCTCGCGCACGGTCTTGAGCAGCAGGCTGTAAATCTCCCACTCGCGGGTGAAGCGGACTTCGATTTTGGTGGGGTGAACGTTCACGTCCACGAGTTCAGGGTCGAGGTCAATCATCACCACCGCCATCGGGTGGCGGTCGTGTCCGTGCAGCGAGCCATGATATCCCTCGCTCAACGCGCGGCTGAGGGCGCGGCTGCGCACGAACCGCCCGTTGACGAAGAAGTTTTGATGACTGCGGTTCGCCCGCGTGATTTGGGGCTTGCTGATGAAGCCGCGAATTTTGATGGAGGGCGAAACGTAAGCGATGGGCAGAAAGTGCCGCGCGGTCTCGCGCCCGTAAATCGCCACCACCGCCGCGAACGGGTCGCTCGTCGCCGCCGAGCGCAAGATCTCCTGACCGTTGTGCACCAACGAAAATGCCACGTCGTGATGACATAAGGCAAAGCGGCTGAGGAGTTCGCTGATATGCCCCGCCTCCGTCGCGTCGGTTTTCAAAAACTTCAGCCGCGCCGGGGTGTTGAAGAAGAGGTTCTTCACCGTGACCGTCGTGCCTGGCGGACAGCCGACTTCTTTGAGGTCGGTCACGGCGCCGCCCTCGATGACAACACGCGTTCCTGCGTCGGCGTCCGCCTCGCGCGTGACGACCTCGACCTGCGCTATCGCCGCGATGGAGGGCAGCGCCTCACCGCGAAACCCCAAGGTGCGGATGCGAAACAAATCCTCCGCGCTTTGAATTTTGCTGGTGGCGTGCCGCTGGAACGCCAACACGGCGTCCTGCTGGCTCATGCCGCAGCCATCGTCGCGCACGCGGATGAGTTTCTTGCCGCCCTCAACGGCTTCCACCTCCACGCGACGCGCGCCGGCGTCCAGCGCGTTCTCGACCAGTTCCTTCACCACCGACGCGGGACGCTCAATGACCTCCCCAGCGGCGATTTTGCTGGCAACGTCTTCAGGCAGGATAAGGATACGGTTGGGCATAAATGACCCCGCTTGATGATCAATGGTTAATAGCTGATAGCGCGATGACGACCAAGCATTCATCCTGAGACCTCTTGCAAAAGTCCTGACACATCAGGCATGTTGCCCATCTTCCGCCAACGGGTGAGAATTGATGGATGTAAGCATCAGGGCAGGGCAGAGTCTCCGTCCCTGCCTGTGTTTCGCTTGCCACATAGGTTGATGTGAGCGGAACAGAGACAGGGACGGAGGCTCTATCCTACCCTGAAATACCTCTTTCATCCGTTGGCGCAAAATACTGTCTCGCCCTTCTGAGCGCAGCGAAGAACCTCGGTGTCGTTGACGACGACTTTTGCCAGAGGTCTATTGACGTTTATAGCATAACACAAATCCGCCTTTGACGAAACTGGGTATGTGTGCTACAATCCGAGCAGCCCAAACAACGGGAGGCGATGCGGATGGGTTATATGAAATATCTTCAGCAGGTTCTCCTCAAGGACTACTCCCGCGCCGACGAGGCGACGCGGGCGAAGGCGGCAGAGAACTTGATTGACGCGTGCAGCATTGCCTGCGCCGCGCTGGCGGTTCAACCGGTGCCGACGCTGGAACTCGCCATCATGCCGATTCAGGCGGGGATGGTGTTGGGGATTGGACACATCTACGGTCACGACATCAGCCGCGAACGAGCGATGGAAATCGTCACGGAAATCGCGGGCGCGGTGGGCATCAGCATCGTGGCGCGGCAGACGCTGGTGACGATTTCCAAGTTCCTCGCGCCCATCGTGGCGGGGCTCATCTCCGCCCCTTACGTCTTCGGCGTCACGCGCGGCATGGGCAAAGCCGCCATCTACTACTTTCAGCACACCGACCTCGACATGACGCAAATCAAAAACATCTTTAACCGCGCCAAGCAGGAAGCGGAAACCCACTTCGACCCGCGCAAGGTCGAAGAAGCCGCCCAGGAGCAGCAACAGGAACTCGAGCAAGATGCGGTGACGCGGATGGAACAACTCAGACTCCTACGGGACAAAGGGCTGATTAGCGCGGAGGAGTATGAGGCGAAGCGCAAGGAGATTTTGGCGGGTCTGTGAACCGCGTTCCGTCTTGCCCGGGACGCGCAGCCCGTCACCCGCAATGCATCACTCATCACTCGTCATGATGACTCGCCGCGATTTCCTCAAAACTTCATCATTGGCTTGGGGTGCCGTGGCGTTGGGCGGCTGCGGGCGTCCGTCGTCCGACCCCAACGCCCTGGTTTTCAAGGGATGGGGCTACGAACCGGACATCGTGCGGGAAAACATCGAGCGGTTCATGCGCAGGCACCCCGACATCACGGTGGACTATCAGGCGGTATCGGGGCAGTATCATGATAAGATGGTCGCGCTGTTCGTGGCGGGGACGCCGGTGGACTGCTGCTACGTGCGCGACGATAACTTCGCGGAGTGGGTGGAAGCGGGATGGCTGCAGCCGATTGAGGATTTCCCCGGCGCGAAAGACTACCTCCCCGATTTCTTCGACTTCAACCGCGAGGCGATGACCTACGACGGCAAACTTTACGGCTTGCCCTACTACGCCGACTTTACGATTTGGATTTACAACGAGCCGCTGCTGCACCAAGCAGGCTTTGAAAAGCCCGGCAAAACCCTGGAGGAAATCACCGAGCAAGCCATCAAAATCAAAGAGCGGCAACTCGAAACGCTCGATGGTCAGGTCATCGAGTATCCTCTCACTTTCGCGCTCAAGCAGACCGTGCTGGGGTTCAACGACTGGTGGGCGCTGAACTACGCCAGCGCGGTGGACCTGTTCGACGAGGAGATGAACCCGCGCTTCCCTGACGACGAGGGGCGCCGCGCTGAGAAGATTCTGCAATGGCTGGTGGATGGCATCCACCAGCACCACATCATTGACCTCAATTCGCTGAACATGGACGGCACCGAGGTCCGCGCCAACATCGCCGCCGGGCGGCAGGTGTTTGCCTCTATCAGCAAGTATGATTTGGAGTGGGTCAACAACGGCGCGAAATCCGCTGTCGCCCAAGCCGCCCTGAAACAGAGCCGCGACGGTCACGGGGCGGACTCTGCAATAACAGCCAGGCAGCGAACGCACGCGAAGGTCCTGAAGATGTCGCTCTACCCCAGCCTCGAACCGCACCAAAACGGCACGCTGGGCTGGACGCGGATGTATTGTCTGACGAGCCGCTGCCGCTTCCCCGAGAAAGCGTGGAAGTTGGTGCAGTATCTGGGCGGCAAGGACGAGAACGGGCAATACTACACCGCCAAGCGCTGGTATTGCGGCGACCCGCATGAACCCGACGGCAAGAAGAAAGCGCGCGGGTTGGGGTTCTGCTACCGGTCCTTGATGAACGACCCTGACATCATCGCCTTCACCGAGGTCTGGGGTGATATGCATCTGATACGGGAACAGAGCCGTTACGTCAAAGCGCGCGAGAACATCAAAGCACCGTGGTTTCCCGACTTCGACGC
>JANWYM010000346.1 GCA_025055355.1 Abditibacteriales bacterium | reverse complement strand
GCCAAGCCGGTGGACGACATGGAGGCGCGCTTCTTCCTGCGGATGCAGGTGGCTGACCGACCGGGGGTCATCGCGCAAATCGCCACCATCTTCGGACGCGAAGCCGTCAGCATCGCCTCCGTCGTGCAGAAGGCGACCTACGGCGCGGTCGCGGAAATCGTCTGGATTACGCACACCGTCCGTCAGGTGCAGATGACCCGTTCGCTGGAAGACATCCGGCGGCTGGACTGCGTGGAGGAGGTGTCGAGCGTGATTCGGGTGGAAGGGGAGTGAGTCAGTCTTTCTTCGACTTGCCGTATAAGTAGCCTGCGGCGCCGGTGATCAGTGATGACAGGACGGTGGACGCCCACTGTTTAGCTTCGGCGTCTACCTGCGGCGATGCGAGAAAGTAGAGGCTGAAGCCGACTACTGCTACTGCCACCAGCACTGTCACCGTTGTCGTCACTACGAAGAGAATAAAATCCTTCCTACGCTCATGCTCAGCTTGAGCCTTCTCCCGCCTAAGACGCGAAGCCCTTTCTTCGGGCGTCTCACGAGGTTCGATGGTGATATCAAGTTCAGGAGAAATTTGAGCAGCCAGTTTCGGTATCTCGATTGAACTGTGCGGTTCGCTACCCATGGGTTACCCAATAATAATCTCAGTGGCAAGAGGTTGATCTTGCTCGGCAAGGCCAATCTTCTTACCTTGTTCTTTGGCTCTGACGGCCACGTCCATCAAAGCGATGGCTCGGCGGAGCACTTCGCTTTTCGTCGCATGAATTGCGTTAGCCAGTTCATCCAGTTTCTGATAGAGTTCGGGAGACACATCCAGACTTAAACGAATTTTTTCTGGCATTGCTGTCGAACCTCCTCAGCACAGATTAGCATTACTTAACTTTTACTTCAATTTTACTACTAGAGCCTGTAGGCGTCAACAGAAAAATGCGCCTTTACCGCTACAATCCTGCTTCCTGGCAAGAGTGGCTGCCCGGCGTGGTGGGCAGCGCGGGGAGTCTCGCGCTGTCGCTGTTGTTGGTGGGTTGGCTCAAGCCGCAGGGGGCAACGATGTGGGTCATCGCAGGATTAGTCGTCGGCGCGGGATACTTGTTTTTGAAGAACGTCGGTGCGGCGATGCACCTAATTTTGCGTAGTCGGTGCGGGGGCATCTGGACGGACGCGGAGGGTTTTGTCGTGGTGAACTGGCTGGGGCGCCAAGAGCGCGTCGAGTGGACGAACGTCGTCAGTCTCACGCACGACGCCGGGCGCGTGCGCGTTGTGTGGCAGTCGCCGCGTCACTGGCGTCCGAAGATGCTGGACGTCAGCACGCGCGAAATTGCCGACGCCTTCGATTTAATTCAGGAAATCGCAGAACGCACGGGTCAACGAGTGGCTTCCCCCGTGGCGCCAGCAGGGTTCATTCCGCTGGGAGACATTGGCACGGGATGGACGCCGAGGGAAGAAAGGAAGTAACATGATTCACACCGAGTCACAAGCGCTTTTGCAGACCCAACTGGGCGACTTGAAACCGGCGCGGCGCGGGAAAGTGCGCGACATTTACGATTTGGGCGAGCATCTGCTCATCGTCGCCACCGACCGCCTGTCAGCGTTCGATGTGGTGATGCCGACGGGGATTCCGACGCGCGGCATCATCCTCACACAGTTGTCGTTGTTCTGGTTCGATTTCGTCAAGGACATCGTGCCGAACCATCTCATCACGGCGGACGTAGCGCAGTTTCCGCCGCCGCTGCCGGACTTCGCGGATCAGTTGCAGGGGCGGAGCATGTTGGTCAAAAAGGCGCAGGTCATTCCGATTGAGTGCGTGGTGCGCGGCTACCTGGCGGGGTCGGGGTGGAAGGAGTATCAAAAGAGTCAGTCGGTTTGCGGCATCACCCTGCCGTCGGGCTTGCGTGAATCGGACCGTTTACCCGAGCCGATTTTCACACCCGCCACCAAAGCCGAAACCGGACATGACGAGAACATCACGCAGCAGCGCATGTTTGACCTCATCGGCAAAGAGTTGGGCGAGACGTTGATGGATTTGAGTTTGAAGATTTACCAGCGGGCGTGTGAATACGCTTTGTCGCGGGGTATTATTATTGCGGATACCAAGTTTGAGTTCGGGCGGTCGGACGGGCAGGTGATTTTGGTGGACGAAGCCCTGACGCCCGACTCCTCGCGGTTCTGGGACGCGGCGACCTACCAGCCCGGTCGCTCGCAGGACAGTTTCGACAAGCAGTTCGTCCGCGACTACCTGGAGACCCTGGACTGGAACAAGGAGCCGCCTGGTCCCGCCCTGCCGCCGGACATCGTGGCGAAGACGCTGGAGAAATATCGGGAGGCGTATCGCCGCCTCGTCGGGCAGTAAAGGTTTGCTGTCAACGGATTCTGGTAGCGGATGAGATGCGTGTCTGCGTCAAACCAATCCACTGAATCTGTTACCGAAATCCGTTGGTCGACGGATTCCGGTAGGGGATGAGATGCGTGTCTGCGTCAAAGTAATCCGCTGAATCCGCTACCGAAATCCGTTGACAGTTCCCAGGATGATTGGTGTCGTCCGCTCCACCTGTCAGAAATATACCTTGCTTGCGCCCGGCGATGTTGTGGTCGTCGGCGTGTCGGGAGGGGCGGATTCGTGCGCGCTGCTACTGGCGTTGGTGCAACTCAAGGAGGAGTGGGACCTGCGTCTGCACGTGGCGCACCTGAACCACCAGTTGCGCGGCGCAGAGGCGGAGGCGGACACCGCGTTCGTGCGGGCGTTAGCGGAGCAGTTGGCTCTGCCTTGCACGGTGGCAACGGTGGACGTGCCGGCACTGGCAAAGGAGCGCGGCTGGTCGGTGGAACAGGCGGGGCGCGCGGCGCGTTACGAGTTCTTCAACGCGTTGGCGGACTCCCTGAGCGCGAGCAAAATCGCCGTCGGGCACACGGCGGACGACCTGCTGGAAACGATGCTGTTGAACTGGTGTCGCGGGGCGGGGGCGGAGGGGCTGGCGGGGATGCCCCCGAAGGTGGGGCGGGTGATTCGTCCGCTGTTCGAGATTTCCCGTGAACAGGCGCGAGCGTTTTGCGTCGAGAACGGTGTGATGCCGCGCCACGATGCCTCGAATGAGGACGTGCGTTATCAGCGCAACCGCGTGCGCCATGAACTCGTGCCACACTTCAAGAAACTCTGCCCGCATATCCTCCGGCGCGCCGTGCGATTGGCGGAGGCATTGCGCGAGGAGAACGCCTATCTGGACGGGTTGGCGCGAGAAACGTTGTCCGCCTTGCAGCGGGAAGCCAAAAATGGTATCATGGTTATTGATGTAGAGGAACTTGCGCGGCAGCCGTTAGCGCTACTGCGGCGCGTGCTGCGGGAGGCGGTGCGACGGGTCAAGGGCGACCTTGAAAACGTGGGGTTTGAACACATTGAACCGATTGCCCAGGCGGTGCGCCATGGCGACCAGAAGGGCGCCCCCCAAAGGGTGTGGACGCTGCCGAACCGTATCAGCGTCAAAATCCACAGGGGCAGGCTGTGGCTGAAACCGCCGTTGAGTGTCTGGCGTCCTGCGTTGTGCGAATGGACGTTGGCGGTGCCCGGTCGGGTGGACGTGCCGCCGCTCGGCGTGCGATTGCGAGCGGATGTGGTGGACGGCGTGCCGTCGCTGGAGAGTGACCCGCAAAAAGCGTTTCTCGACGCCGAGACACTGGGCAGAGAACTGACGGTGCGCTATCCGCTGACGGGGGAGCGTTTTCGACCGCTGGGCATGAGCGGAACGAAGAAGGTGGTGCGCTTCTTAGCCGATTTGAAAGTGCCACCAGAGGAACGTGGGCGCACTCTGGTAGTGGCGTCAGAGGGCGTCATCGTTTGGGTGGTTGGGTATCGGATTGATGACCGATACAAAGTAACTCCCCATACGCGCCAGACGGTTATTCTCAGCGTTCAACGTCATTGAACGTTTTCAGATGAGCGAGGTAGTTCGATGAATGGGATGCGATTTTTGCGGTCGTTGTCCGTTATCGTCTTAGTCGTCGTCGTGCTGGGGATGTTGGCGTCTAAGACCAGCGTCTTCGTCAAGGAAATCGGCACGACGAAGCCGATGACCTATGGAGAACTGGTGCAGCGGGTGAAAAACGGTGAGGTCGAGTCCCTCATCATTACGAACGACGTCGCCCGCGCTGAACTCAAAAGAGGCGTAGGAGGGGACGCGTGGCGCTATAGGTATACCGTCATCCTACCTGACTCCTTTGCCGCGCAGGACTTTTACAGGTTAGCGCAAGAGCACGTCAAGAACATTGACATTAGGCGTTCCCTCTGGCAGGGCGTCGTGGGCACCGTCGTGATGTCGTTTCTGCTGCCGGTGCTGTTCTTCGTCGCCTTGTATATGTTCATCGCCCGCCAAAACGCTATCAGCGGCAACCAGGCGCTCAACTTCGGACGCAGCCGCGCCAAGCGGTTGACGGACAACATGCCTAAAGTCACGTTTGAGGACGTTGCCGGGGTAGATGAGGCAAAGCAAGAGTTGCAAGAGGTGGTCGAGTTCCTCAAGCACCCGGAGAAGTTTCAGGCGTTGGGGGCGAAGATCCCCAAGGGTGTGCTGCTGTTAGGTCCTCCTGGCTGTGGGAAAACTTTGTTGGCTCGCGCCATCGCGGGGGAGGCAGGCGTTCCGTTCTTCCATATCAGCGGTTCGGACTTCGTGGAAATGTTTGTTGGGGTGGGAGCGAGCCGGGTGCGTGACCTCTTCGACCAAGCCAAAGCCCATCGCCCTTGCCTTGTGTTCATTGATGAGATTGACGCAGTGGGGCGCCATCGGGGCGCGGGGCTGGGCGGGGGACATGACGAGCGCGAGCAAACGCTCAACCAGTTGCTGGTGGAGATGGACGGCTTCGACCCGAACATCGGCGTCATTTTGATTGCGGCGACGAACCGCCCGGACGTGCTCGACCCGGCGCTGCTGCGCCCGGGGCGCTTCGACCGCCGCATCGTGGTGGACAACCCCGACGCCAAAGGGCGCAAGGACATCCTCAAGGTTCACACCAAAGGCAAGCCGCTGGCGAGCGA
>JANWYM010000345.1 GCA_025055355.1 Abditibacteriales bacterium | reverse complement strand
CGACCCCTCCTTGGTAAGGAGGGGAGTAACCTCCCTCGACCCTTCCTTAGTGAGGAGGGGAGTGAATCTCCCCCGACCCTTCCTTGGTAAGCAGGGGAGTGACCTCCCCCGGCTCCTCCTTGGTAAGCAGGGGAGTGACCTCCCCCGGCCCCTCCTTGGTAAGGAGGGGAGGGACGGGAGCGGCTGTTGGGGGCTTTTTGCCTTTCACGTCAGGCTCTTTTCGTTGCGGCAACGCCGAGGAGAACTCCCTTCCCTTGAGGGAAGGGGAAAGAGAATAACGGCAATCGCGTCCTTTACAGGCTATTCGCGATGCCGCCCGCCGGTCTCGTTTGAGGGGAGGGGAAAGAGATTGACGGCAATCGCGTCACTCCTGTTTATGGCGACCTGCTCATAAACGGGCGGGCGGGCGCCCGTCGCCGATGAGGACGAAGGGAGCCCAGTAGAAGGGAAGACGCCATTTGGGGTTTGATCGTGGACCAGAGCGGAGCAGGGTGAGTTGCGCGGCTTGCAGGGCGGCGGCTTTGGATTGGCCGCGTTTGAGGTGGGCGTAGAATTGCTTCATCAACTCCGCCGTGCTGTCGTCGGCGACTTTCCATTGCGTCAGCAGGCTGGATGGGCAGCCCGCGATGAAGAGCGCCCACGAGAGCCCGATGATGCCTTCGCCTTCTTGCACTACGCCGCGCGCGGTGTCGCAGGCGGATAGCACCACCAGGTCGGCGTTCAAGGTCATGCTGGCAATCTCCCGCGCCTCAAGGTAGCCGTCCTCCTGTCCTTTCTGGCGCGTTAGTAGAATGCCCGAATACATTGGCTGGTTGGGGTCGAAGACGCCGTGCGTAGCGAAGTGCAAAATCCGATAGCGGTTAATCTCTTGCTTGGCGCGCTCCTCCGTCGCCTCGTGGCGCACGTAGACTTTCGCCGCTTTGCCGAACGATGCCTGTATGCCGCGCACTTCTTTCTCCGTGTTGGGCAGGTCGGCGAGATGGTCAACGCCCCGCAGCGTCAGTTCTAACTTGCGGGTGGCATCAAACACGGGATGCGCCATCGCTAATAAGACGGGTGGTTGAGGGGTTGGGTGGTTAGGTGGTTGGATGCGGCGGTGGGTGAGCAGGCGGTTCATGGTGTCTAAGGCGGTCAGGGAGGGGGCGTAGAAGAGGGCGTGTTTTTCCACCAGATAGCGCCCCACCTTGTCCTGCAAGGCTTGAAACGGCAAGTCCCACAGCGCGTCATCGGGGATAATCCCAAGCATCGTTTTTCCTTTTAACGCTTCTTCCGCTGGGGCGACGAGGAGTTGGTAGAGCCTCTGCGCTTGCGAGAGAACTTTGCGATGGCTCATGATGTCCGCCCTGAACTCGCTCACCATCTGGCTTAGGAGGTCGCGCTTGGCGGCGAGCGGATAGACGGCGATCGCGACTGCGGATTTTCCATTAGGCTGGCGGGTCAGGACGAAAAGATAAGAGTGGTCGTCCCCAATGAGATATTCTAAAAATGCCGTGTGGTGGTCGGGCAGGAGTTGGGCGATTTGGTCAAGGGTGATAGGTTTCATTTCTGCCCGTTGCGCTTTGAGTTCAGGATACTTCAGGTAAAGTTGCAGCCGAAAGGAGTCAAACTCTTCGCGGGCAGTGGCGAGGCGCGCTTTGAGTGTTTTCACGAGTTGGGGGTCGGGGTGAGGCTGAGAGAGGAGGCTGGTTAATTGCGTGTTCGCCGCGCGGATGCGTTCGTCCAGTTGTCGTTCCATTTGCCTCTCTTCAGCGGTCATGGCTTTGGTGATGTCTATCCTGCCCGCTTGCAGAAATTCCGTGAGGAGACGGGCTTTGGTCCGTTCCGCTGTGCGCAAGGCAGCGGCAGGGCGGTTGAGTTTAATCTGGCACACGGCAAGGCTGCGGTAAGGGTCAGTGTTTAACACGCATGGCGCCAGCGGGTCAGGCGCCCAGAGGAGATACTTCTCTCTCTCGGTGATGGCTTGCTGATAGGCGGCGGCGGCGCGCTCCCATTGCCCCTTGAGGCGGTAGAGGTCGCCCCGCAGCGCATAACTTAAGCTAGAGCGCGTGAGGGAGGTAGCAACCCCTATCTTTTGCAGAGCCTTCTCGATGGATTGGCACGCCCGCGCGTGATCGCCCTGTCGTATGTAAACGCGGGCAATAAAGTCCAGAGCCGAGACTTCCCACTGCCAATGCCCAATCCGCTGTCCGACCTTGAGCATGTCTTGGGCATACTGTAGCGCTTCGGGGTATTTGCCTTGTTTGCAGTAGATATCCCATAGACTACTTAAGTTGCTCACCACCCACCCCCAATGCGGCTTGGGCTTGAGCGCGTTCGTCACCGCAAGACTTTGCTTGAAACACTGCTCCGCCTCGGCATACTGACGACGGAGACGGTGAACGTTGCCCATGCCCCACAGCGCGCCCGCTTCGCCGACCTTGTCGTTGACTCGGCGCGATAGCGTCAGGCTTTTTGTGTATCGCTCCCACGCCTGCGAAGAAAGTCCCAGAGCCAAGTATTTCGCTGCGAGGTGATTCAGCACGACGAGGTAGCATCTTCGGGCGCGTTGATTGTCGGGCTGCTGGGCGCAACATTCATCCAACATCCGCACTGCCGTCTCCAACTTGCTGATGCCCTCAGGTGCTTTGCCCAACCACACAAGCGTGCCGCCGATGTTGTTATAGGCTAACGCGATAGATTCCCGGTTATCGCTGCGCTGCGCGACGGCAAGCATCCGCTGGAACTCCACGAGGGCTTGGGGATGGTCGGATAGCACGTCCTTATAGATATATCCTCGCATCTGCAAAACTCGTGCAGCGAGGTGGAGCAAACAAGGTGGTCGGTGCTGTTAGAATGGTTTCGCCCCGTTGAGGTGCGCTGGGGCGCGACGGCAGCTGCGTTCGTGCTGATATTGGTGATGGTGTGGTATATCCACCGTCATAATCTTGAAGGCGACCGGGAAGCGATCACCCCTGCCGAGCAGCACTTTCTCACTTGGGTAGCGGACGTGAGAAAGGAAGCCCTGCGCAGCGGCGGGGCGCCTGATGAGGCCCCGCTCACTGCCGTCCAGCCTCACCTGACCATCATTCGCTCCCCAATGCCTGAATTGGTCGCAGAAGCATCGGGCATTCCTGGGCCGTTCACCTTCGAGGTGAACGAGGTGCGCTGGGAAGACGGCGAGTGGGTGGCAGTCAAAACAGATGTGGCACAGACGCAGGACAACCCCGTGGACAAACCGCGCCTTGCCCTCACCAAGCCGCTGGAGCGCGGCAAGGTCTACGCCTGGCGGGTGAGCGCGGGCAAGAAGCACTCAGCGTGGGCATACTTCATGGTGGCAGCGCGGCATGAGCCGTCTCCGTGAGGGCTTAAGAGCCCCTCCAGTGCGTTATGCCCCTATCGCCTCTGGTTCGGGCAGCGGCGGTGGGGACAGGGGTCCACCGCTGGTGTGCCGCTGGGGCAAGGTGACCGTGAACGTCGTCCCCTCTCCGACACGGCTGGTCACTTCGATGACGCCCAGATGGGCTTCCACGATGTTCTTGACGATGGCTAAGCCTAACCCCGTGCCCATCACGTCGCGAGTGCGAGGGTCTTTGACGCGGTAGAAGCGGTCGAAAATTCTGGGCAAACTTTCTTCGGGGATGCCGATGCCCGTGTCGCTGACCGACACCCGAACGTGGCTACCCGTGCTTTCGGCGCGGACGGTGACCTTGCCGTTGGGCAGCGTGTATTTGATGGCGTTGCTGATGAGATTAACGAAGACGTGCTCCATGTTGTCCGGGTCGGCTTCAATCGCAGGCAGGTGATACGGCACGTCCAGGTGGAGCGCGATGTTTTTCTCCCGCGCTTGCGCCTCAAACATTTTCACCGTGCCCCAGAGGAGTTCCTGCAGTTGGACGAGTTCCATCTGCTGCACCCGTTGTCCGATGTCCAGCCGCGCCAAGTCCAGCAGGTCGTTGATGAGGGAGAGCAGGCGATTGCTTTGGTCCTCGATAATTTTGAGTGGCTCGACCTGCTCCCGCGTCAACTCCCCGAACACGCCGCGCAGCAGCGACACGAGAAACCCCTTGATGGAGGTCAGCGGGGAGCGGAGTTCGTGCGAGACCATGTAGATGAAGTCCATGCGCTCGCGGTCTTTGTCCCGAATTTCGGTGATGTCGCGCAGCACGGTGACGACGCCGATGATGTCGCCGTTGTCCTCCCGCACGGGGGAGATGTGGGCTTTGAGCACGATGCGTTTGGGCTGAGTCAGTTCCAGTTCCTCCGCCACCATCGTGTAAGGCGAGTGGGGGAGTTGCTCGATGCGCTCGACCAATCGCAACAGCGGACCGGAGGTAATGCAGTCGCGCAATTTGCGCCCCAGACAATCTTCCCCCTCCAGACCCAGCATCAGCGCGAACGGCGGGTTGTAGAGGACGACTGCGCCCTCGGAGTCCGTGACCAGCACACCGTCCGCCATGCTGGTCAAGATCGCCTTCGTCTTCGTCCGTTCGCGCTGAACCTCGCGCAGCCCGGCGCGGCGCGCCTGCTCCACCTGACGGCGCAGCAGTTCGTCCTCCACCGCTGCTGGGTGCTCCCGGTAGTAGCGCACAAATCGCTCCACAATCTCCCGCTGCTCCGGTGAGGGGTTATACCAGTAGACCGCCTCTGCCCCCTGACCGCCCTGACGGACAATGCCCGCCGCGACCAGCGACTGAATCTCGGATGCTATCTGCTCCGCGTCGCGGTTGATGCGCACCGCCAGCCCCTTGCAGTCATCTATCGAAGGATTATCGTGCAGAAACACGATAAGGTCTTTTTTGACAAATGTGTCGGCTACGTTCTCGATGAAATACTGGATGTCCTCGTCCATCGTTCCCCTCCCCTCGCTCGCCGGGGCATTTTGCTGTAAACCCCGACGGCGATGACCCCTGCCAACCCCACAAAACTCCAGAACGCTCCCAGACGGAACGAACTGGGATGATAAACCAACGTCGCGTGATGTTGCCCCGCCGTCAGCGGCACTGCCCGCAGCGTGCCGTAGGCGCGCAGCACGCGCTGCGGGAT
>JANWYM010000344.1 GCA_025055355.1 Abditibacteriales bacterium | reverse complement strand
GACCCTTCCTTGGTAAGGAGGGGAGTGGGCCTCCCTCGACCCTTCCTCGGTAAGGGAGGGGAGTGGACCTCCCCAAACTCTTCCTTATCTAAGGAGGGGAGAGTTTTCGGAGAGGCTCTAAAAGGCTCTCTGGCAATAGATAAGCCCGTCGGCGGGAGAATGTCCCGGCGAAGTTTGAGGTGGCGGCTCACGGATGGCACGGATGACACGGATTACCTGTGCCTTGTCACTGAGTTAATCATCCATGAGCCGCCCTTCCTCACAGCGCCCCGCGCATCTGTAACTGGGCACGCAGTTGGCGGAGGCGTTCGTCCATCTTGCCGCTTTCGAGCATTTCACGGTAGTGGGGCGGGATGAGGGACTTCATGGTGACGCTGCGAGCGGCGGTGAGGGTCATGTATTCAATGATGTCGGGGTCTTGCTCCTCGGAGGGGTTGTATTCGTGCACGGCACGCACGAGGTCGTCAATGGTGACCTCATCGCGTCCGTCCATTGCTGAAAGTTCATCAGCGAGTTTGACCATGCGCTCCAGCGCCGCGCTGGAATAGGACTTGCCGCGCAGCGCCTCAACGACAGGCGTAAAATCTTCCACCTTGCAGTTGATGTGGTTGTTTTTGATGGCGACCTTGAGGATTTCGGGCTGCTCTTCAGGGGTGGGATTGAAGAAGGGGATAATCCAGTCGAAGCGCGAGGCGCGCTTCATGGCGGGGTCAATTTTGTCCGGGCGGTTGTCCATGCCGACGAGGATGACGCGCCCCTTGGCGCGGGGGCTGCCCAGAAAGGCGGTGAACATGCCCCAGACTCGCTGCCGCAATCCGCTGTCGCCCTCATGTCCCCCGCGACTGCCGAACACCTGCGCGAACTCGTCAATGATGAGGAACACCGGTCCCATCGCCTCGAGGATGCGGAACAGCCGCTCCAACTTCGCCTCGGTCTCGCCTACATATTTGTCCCAGAAGTTTGCCAGGAAGGCAGCGGGGATGCCGCATGACGCCGCGAAGCAGCGGATGATAAAACTCTTGCCCGTGCCTGGTCCGCCCACGCACATAATCCCCTGCGGGATGAGGCGCGTCGTGCCCTTGCGGATGTGTTCGGCGACGCGGGACAGCAGACGCTTCTGATAATGCAGGGCGCCCACGTCGTCCAGTGTGAAACCGCCTTCCACGAACGACACAATCCCTGCGCACGCCATCTCGATCAGTTCCCGCTTGCGCGCGCTGACCAGTTGGCGCGTCAGGGGCACGCCCGTCTTACGGCTCTCGCGGAACAGGTCGTCCACATGCACCAGGCTCAACCCCACGCACATACCCGCCAGAATCTCCGGCGTGAGGTCCTCTTCAAACTCGCACCGCGTCTGCGCGTCGGCGAGGAGATAGCGGATGTGGTCGAGGATCTCCTGTCGCGTCGGCATGGGGACCTTGACCATCTCGACGCGGGAGGAAGAGGACAGGAGTTTGGAGTTGATTTCACTGTTGTTCTCGGCGACGAGGATGATGCACGAGTCCTTGCGCAGCAGCAGCGGATTTTCGCCCCAGCCGCGCAGGGTGTAAATCGCCTGCACCTTGTCGGACGACATGAAGGCAAAATCGCCCGCCGGGGCGAGGGCTTCGGCGTAATCTATCACCAGCACCACGCGGTCGCGCGTCAGCAGGATGCGCTCCAGCAACGGCAGCGCGACGCGCGGGTCACGAATCGAAGGCAAATGCACGTCGCCCGCCAACATCCCCACGCTCCCCTCCGGCACCGCCCCCGTCTGCATCGCCACACGAATCGCAGCGCGTAGTTGCTTCTCCATCTCCTCCGTCGCGCAGGCAATCCCTGTGTTCAAACTGTAGTAAATGACCAACTTCTCCCCACCCAGCGCGCGGTAGAGGAACGGACGCATGGGCAAATACGTCTCCTGCCAGCGATACAAGTCAAAGACGTTCCCCGTCACCAGAAACATCACAGCCACGCCCGCCTCATAGCGCGAGCGAATTTCGTTGACCCAGTCTTGCTTGGCTGATTCTGAGATTGCCACCCTCAACGCCCCCTTGCGATATGTGGACTGTGCGCAAACTCCGACAGCGATTCTATCACAACTCGCTTTGGGGTTCAAGTTGTGCTCATAGGCGACCTCGACCGCATTTGACGCGTAGCACGATTTCACTTATAATGCGAGCCGCGTTGCCGATGGCAAGGCAGCACGATGCGCCCCAGCAGGACGCCTGCCTTGTCGGGCGGGTTGCCCGACTTACTTCCTATCGGAGGAGCGCGAGCGGTGGCACGGAAACGCAGTAAAGCGATCCCCTGCGGAGGGGATGGCTTCGCTACGCTCGCGGTGACATTTTCATTCGTTAAGGTGTCTCACAAAAGACAGGAACAACTCCTATGCGAACAACGCGGTATGTCCTCATGTTAAGTCTCTCCATCTTACTCTGCGGCGTGGGTGCACCCACGCCCGCTCAGGAGGTCACTATGCTCGATTTGTCGCAAGCCGTCGTCGTTCATCCCGCCCAGATGTCAAAGACGGAAAGCAAAGCGGTGGACATGCTACTTGATGAAGTAGAAAAGCGCACGCGGATTCGCTGGCGGACGGCGCAGACGATGCCCGCAGACGGAGCCATCATTGCCATCAGCCGTCAAGCATCGAACGTTGCCGAAGGATACAGCATCCGCGTCAGGCAGGATGGAGCACGGGGCGTCGTGTCCGTCGTCGGCAACGACGCACGGGGCGTGTTGTTTGGCGTGGGAAAGTTGCTGCGGCTGCTGCGCCTGGAGCGCGACCGCGTCCGCGTCCCCGCCAACCTCGACATCACCACCGCGCCGAAATACGCTCTGCGTGGGCATCAGTTGGGGTATCGCCCGAAGACGAATTCCTACGACGGCTGGAGTCTGCCGATGTGGGAGCAATACATCCGCGACCTAACGGTGTTCGGCTGCAACGCGGTGGAACTCATCCCGCCGCGCTCCGATGACGCCGCCGATAGCCCGCACTTCCCGCTGCCGCCGATGCAGATGATGGAGGCTATGTCACGCCTGCTGGATGAATACGGGATGGACGTGTGGATTTGGTATCCCGCCCTTGACCCCGACTACGCCGACCCGAAGTGGGTGGAGTTCGCGTTGAAGGAGTGGGGCGAGGTCTTCAAGCGGCTGCCGCGTATTGACGCGCTGTTCGTCCCCGGCGGCGACCCTGGGCACACCCAGCCGAAATATCTAATGGCGCTGCTGGAAAAACAGGCGCAGAACCTGCGCCGCTTCCATCCCAAGGCGCAGGTGTGGGTCGCGCCGCAGGGGTTCAGTCAGGCGTGGTTGGATGAGTTCATTCAGATCCTCCAGGGCGAACCGGCGTGGCTCACGGGCGTCGTCTTCGGTCCGCAGGTGCGCGTCAGCCTGGCGAAGTTGCGCGAACTTGTGCCGGCGCGGTATCCCATCCGCCACTACCCCGACATCACTCACAGCCGACAGTGTCAGTTTCCCGTGCCCGATTGGGATTGGGCTTACTCTCTCACTGAAGCCCGCGAGTGCATCAACCCCCGCCCGCGGGGCATGGCGCGCATCTTCCGCCTCCTCCAACCGCACACGATTGGTTTCCTCACCTACTCCGAAGGCTGTAACGACGACGTGAACAAAGCGATTTGGAGCGCGTTGGGCTGGGACCCCGACGCGGACATCGTGGAAGTGTTGCGCGAATACAGCCGCTACTTCATCGGCGAGAGATACACCGATACGTTTGCCCAGGGCTTGCTCGCGTTGGAGCGCAACTGGCAAGGGCCGCTGCTGACGAACGCCCACGTTGACACCACGCTCGCGCAGTTTCAGGCGATGGAACGCGCCGCCGCGCCGCAGGACAAACTGAACTGGCGGTTTCAGCAGGCGCTCTACCGCGCCTACTACGACGCTTACACGCGCCGTCGGCTGCTGTATGAGACGGCGCTGGAAGAGCAGGCGATGGACAAACTGCGCGCCGCGCGCCATACAGGTTCGCTGGGGGCGATGGCGGAAGCCGAGGCGATCTTAGACCGCGCGGTGACACAACAAGTCGCGCCTGACCTCCGAGCGCGCGTGTTTGAGTTGGCGGAGGCGTTGTTCCAAAGTGTTCGGATGCAACTGAGCGTCGAGCGCTACCAAGCCATTGACGTCGGGCGCGGCGCGAACCTTGACACGGTGGACCTGCCGCTCAACAACCGTCTGTGGCTCAAAGCACGGTTCGCCGAAATTCGCGCCTTATCCAGCGAATCCGACCGCCTGCGGGAAATTGACGCGATAGTCAACTGGACGAACCCAGGTCCAGGTGGGTTCTACGACGACTTGGGCAACCTGTCGCGGCAGCCGCATCTCGTTGTCGGCAAAGGCTTCCACGACGACCCGGACTTCCGCGAGTCCGCACTGGTGGGTTTCGCCTACCTGCCCACCGCGCCGACCTCGTGGTGGACGCACGCGCAATCGCTCTACGACGCCCCGTTGCAGATGCGCTACACGCACCTCGACCCTACTGCGCAATACCGACTCCGCGTTGTCTACGCCGGCGACAGCCCGCGCCTCAAAATCCGCTGCGTCGCCAACGACGCGATAGAGATTCACCCTCTCATCGAAAAGCCCTCGCCGATTCGTCCCCTTGAATTTGACATTCCCCCCGAAGCGACGCGCGGCGGCACGCTCCTCCTGAGTTGGTATCGAGAGCCTGGCTTAGGAGGGAACGGAAGAGGGTGTCAGGTGGCAGAAGTGTGGTTAATAAGGAAGTAGGTCTAAAAACCCCTCTGCTTTCGTCGCGGACATGCTGGGGCGCGCGGTGGCTCCCTTGTGTGTCATAGCGAGCGCAGCGAAGCCATCCGCCTCGCGTTCGTCACGGACCCGCAGGGGTGCGCGATGGCTCCCCTGTGTGTCATGGCGAGCGTAGCGAAGCCATCCCCTCCGCTGCAGCAATCTCCGGCGTAGGAGATGGCTTCGCTGCGCTCGCCATGACAGGCGTTTTCGCAGGAGAGGGCAAAACGCAAAAGTCCAGTTTTAAAAAAAAAGTACTTGACAAGTTCAGATGCCTATGTTATAA
>JANWYM010000343.1 GCA_025055355.1 Abditibacteriales bacterium | reverse complement strand
CAACCCCCCTCAACAAGTCGAAGGTAGAAAAGTGCCGCATCAGCGGCACATCGCTGAGACGACCGTTAGCCTTCCCGTCGGGCGGGCGTTCAAACATCTGCGCGCGCAGGTCGCCGGCAGTGCGCAGGGACTCGCTCGCGGCGCGGTATTTCGCATACTCCAACAACCGCCGCGCCAGTTCCTCTTGCGGGTCCACCTCTGGCTCTGCCTCTTCGGTTGTCTCGTCTTCCTCGGGCGGCAGCAGCAGCCGCGACTTCATGACCATCAGCGTCGCCGCCATGACCAGAAACTCGCCGGCAATGTCAAGGTCCAGCATCTCCATCAAGCGCAGATACCGCAGATATTGGTCGGTGATCGCCGCAATCGGGATGTCAAACAGGTCGTAACGGTTCTCCTTGACCAGATACAACAGCAGGTCCAACGGACCCTCAAAAATCGGCAGCCGCACCGGATAGCCGTTAAACCGACCGGCTGCCTGTGAGGCAACCGTTCTCGTTTGCTTTGGGGTGATGGTCGCTGTCATGGGGGCTGTCACTCCTGCTGCACGGACTGGGCTTGAGGTTGGAGGGGTGAGTTTAGAGGGATGGTCCGTCACCGCGTCCCAACCCCGAAACCCCAAACCCAGCGCCTTTAGAGTTTCATCGCTTCCCTGACCTCTTGCATCGTCTGCTCGGCGACCTCGCGGGCGCGTCGGTTGCCGTCGGTTAAGATGTCCTCTATCTCCTGCGGGTTGCGCTCCAGTTGCGCGCGGCGGGCGCGGGCAGGGGCGAGGGCTTCGATGAGGCTCTGGCTCAACTTGTCCTTACACTCCACGCAACCCAACGCACCGCTGCGGCAATCGGCGGCAATCTCCTCCGTCTCGGAGCGCGTGTAAATGTTATGCAGGGCAAACACGGGGCAAACCTCCGGTCGCCCCGGATCGCCGCGTCGCAGTTTTTGCGGGTCGGTGAAAAAGCGGCGGACCTTCTGCTGAATGACCTCGGGCTTCTCGGCGATGAGAATCTCGTTGCGGTAGGACTTGCTCATCTTCCGCCCATCTATCCCCGGCACGTGGGGGAACTCAGTCAACTTCGCCTGCGGCTCCACCAACACCTCCCCGTAGAGGCGATTGAACCGCCGCACTAACTCCCGCGCCATCTCAAGGTGCTGCAACTGGTCGCGCCCCACCGGCACGGTGTCCGCCTTGTAAAGCACGATGTCCGCCGTCATCAGCACGGGATAGCCCAGCAGCCCGTAGTTCGGCTCGTAGCCGTTGTCCAACCAGTCCTTGTAAGTCGTGCAGCGCTCCAGCCAGCCGATGCCCGACAACATCCCCAACAACAGATACAACTCCGCGTGCTGCTTGACCTCCGACTGCACGAACACGACGCTTTTCTGGGGGTCAATGCCCACGCTCAACCAGTCCATCACGTTGTCGCGGACGAGAGCACGCAACTCGCGGGTGTCCTCGTAACCCGTCGTCAGCGCGTGCCAGTTGACGGACACGAAGAAGCACTCATACTCGCTCTGCAAATTGACCCAATTGCGCAACGCGCCCTCGAGGTTGCCCAGATGCAATCGCCCCGTCGGGCGCATGCCGCTGAGAACGCGACCTTTTGCCATGATGATTCACCTTCAGTAAGTCACAATACGCTTTCACTCCGCCGACCTCGCGTCGGCGGTGGGAGAGATTTTGCACGACAGCGCCCGTAGTGCAAAATGATCCCTCCCACCGACGCAAGGTCAGTGGGAGGGTAAGCAAATCAATCGTGACTTACTGACCTTAGTTTTTGTTGTTCTCCCCTGACGCCCGTTTTCCTCGTAGCATCTCCAACTCTGCCCAGACCTCAAATCTCCCCGCCTACAATCTCCTTGAGCGTTTTGAGTTTTGAAGGCAGCGGCTTGGCGAACAGCCACTCCACCTTCAGCCAAAACCCCTCCACCGCCTCCGACCGCAGCACGCCCTTGCTCATCGTGCGCTCCGTGTATCGTTGCCCCCGCTTGCGCAACACGCGCACCCGCTCGTGCTGTTGGTCAATCAACCAGATTTCAGGGACGCCCATGCCCCGGTAATCCGCCTCCAACCCTACGATGTCGGCAGGGGTATCCCACCGCGAGATGATCTCTATCACCAAATCAGGGGCGCCGTAGATGCCTTCCTCGCGCACGATGTCCACCCGCTCCTTGCGGACGAACGTGAGGTCAGGCAATCGCCCCCGATGCTCCGTGATGCGCACCGCTGTCCGTGAGCCACGCACGATGCCCAAATCCTTCTCTTCGGTGTATCCTACCAGCAAGAAGTAAAGCCATCCAAACAGGTCCTCATGCAAGTCTCTTGCTGCCAACCTTTTCACCACCATGCCGTCAATCAGTTCAACCTCATCGTCTTCGTCGAACAGGTCCACAAACTCCTCGAAAGTCAACGGACGCGGTCCGACCAGCACGACCCGTCGGTCATCTATTTCCGTTAGTTGCTTCGTTGTCAACGTCTGCGCCATTTTCCTCTCCCCTTTGACGCGTTCTCTTTTGTCCTTCTCATCAGAACACCCATTGCAGCATCGTCGCCCACGCCTCAAACACCGGCGCCCCGATACCCCGCAATACGCCCATCTGCAGCAAAACAATCAGGATGGATTCCAGCCGCAGCATCCATTCCTTACGCCCGTTTTCCTCGTAGCGCCTCCAACTCTGCCCGCAGGCGCTCAATTTCGGCTTGGGCTTGCTGCAAAGCGACTTCGGCTTGCTGACGGGCAGCGACCTCGCGTTCCAGTTCGGCTTCGGCTTGCTGATACGCTGCATACGCTTCAGCAGGTGTGAGGAGTTTCTCCCCCGTGAGCCAATCATACAAATAAAGCCATCCCCCTTCCACCCCCAAGGCTAACCCTAACTCGTTAGAACGCAAGCGCCCTCCCGTTTCCTTCAGACGCACGTATCTACCCTTAGCCCAACGATAACCTTGCAAAGGCGGGTCCAAGTAATCCCCCGTCGGGTCGAACGTAAAATACTCCGGCACCTTAAGCACCTGCTCATACAAGTTGCGCTTGAAAAAAACGTCCTCATCCTCGGTCTGCTTTGAGGTGACTTCTATCACCACATCTGGCGGCTTGCCCTCCTCCCACACCTTGTAAGTGTGCCGCCGTCCCTTGGCGACCCCTTTGACCACCAGCACATCAGGGGCGACATACTTCGACGGGTTGTCTTCTTCATAGTAGAGACAGATGTTGCCCGAAACGTAAACCTCCGATTGATCGCGGAAAAAGTGCCCCAGAGTCACCACGAGGTCAATGATCTGATCCCGATGAATGTCCGTCTCCGCCAGAGGCTTCCCATCGCTTTCTGGATAATACACTTCCCTCTTCTCCCGCGTCGGCACTTGCATCGCCATCATAACACCCCCTCCACCCGGACCTTAAATCTCCCCGCCCACGATCTCCTTGAGCGTTTTGAGTTTTGAAGGCAGCGGCTTGGCGAACAGCCACTCCACCTTCAGCCAAAACCCCTCCACCGCCTCCGACCGCAGCACGCCCTTGCTCATCGTGCGCTCCGTGTATCGTTGACCCCGCTTGCGCAACACGCGCACCCGCTCGTGCTGTTGGTCAATCAACCAGATCTCAGAAACCCCAATACCCCGATAATCCGCCTCCAACCCCACGATGTCGGCAGGGGTATCCCACCGCGAGATGATCTCTATCACCAAGTCGGGGGCGCCGTAGATGCCTTCCTCGCGCACGATGTCCACCCGCTCCTTGCGGACGAACGTGAGGTCAGGCAATCGCCCCCGATGCTCCGTGATGCGCACCGCTGTCCGTGAGCCACGCACGATGCCCAAATCCTTCTCTTCGGTGTATCCTACCAGCAAGAAGTAAAGCCATCCAAACAGGTCCTCATGCAAGTCTCTTGCTGCCAACCTTTTCACCACCATGCCGTCAATCAGTTCAACCTCATCGTCTTCGTCGAACAGGTCCACAAACTCCTCGAAAGTCAACGGACGCGGTCCGACCAGCACGACCCGTCGGTCATCTATTTCCGTTAGTTGCTTCGTTGTCAACGTCTGCGCCATTTTCCTCTCCCCTTTGACGCGTTCTCTTTTGTCCTTCTCATCAGAACACCCATTGCAGCATCGTCGCCCACGCCTCAAACACCGGCGCCCCGATACCCCGCAATACGCCCATCTGCAGCAAAACAATCAGGATGGATTCCAGCCGCAGCATCCATTCCTTACGCCCGTTTTCCTCGTAGCGCCTCCAACTCTGCCCGCAGGCGCTCAATTTCGGCTTGGGCTTGCTGCAAAGCGACTTCGGCTTGCTGACGGGCAGCGACCTCGCGTTCCAGTTCGGCTTCGGCTTGCTGATACGCTGCATACGCTTCAGCAGGTGTGAGGAGTTTCTCCCCCGTGAGCCAATCATACAAATAAAGCCATCCCCCTTCCACCCCCAAGGCTAACCCTAACTCGTTAGAACGCAAGCGCCCTCCCGTTTCCTTCAGACGCACGTATCTACCCTTAGCCCAACGATAACCTTGCAAAGGCGGGTCCAAGTAATCCCCCGTCGGGTCGAACGTAAAATACTCCGGCACCTTAAGCACCTGCTCATACAAGTTGCGCTTGAAAAAAACGTCCTCATCCTCGGTCTGCTTTGAGGTGACTTCTATCACCACATCTGGCGGCTTGCCCTCCTCCCACACCTTGTAAGTGTGCCGCCGTCCCTTGGCGACCCCTTTGACCACCAGCACATCAGGGGCGACATACTTCGACGGGTTGTCTTCTTCATAGTAGAGACAGATGTTGCCCGAAACGTAAACCTCCGATTGATCGCGGAAAAAGTGCCCCAGAGTCACCACGAGGTCAATGATCTGATCCCGATGAATGTCCGTCTCCGCCAGAGGCTTCCCATCGCTTTCTGGATAATACACTTCCCTCTTCTCCCGCGTCGGCACTTGCATCGCCATCATAACACCCCCTCCACCCGGACCTTAAATCTCCCCGCCCACGATCTCCTTGAGCGTTTTGAGTTTTGAAGGCAGCGGCTTGGCGAACAGCCACTCCACCTTCAGCCAAAACCCCTCCAC
>JANWYM010000342.1 GCA_025055355.1 Abditibacteriales bacterium | reverse complement strand
CGTCGTCGACCTCCAACGCCTCACCGTCTTAGTGGGAGCAAATGGCGCGGGGAAAAGTAATTTCGTGGACGCGTTAGCGTTTGGGGCGGACTGCTTAAACTACTCTGTCGAGTTAGCCTTTCGCCATCGCGGCGGTATTGCGGCGGTGCGGCGGCGTTCGGGGGGACATCCCACGCACATTGGATTCCGGTTCAAACTGGATTTGCCCGGAGGGGGTGGGGCTGACTACGCCTTTGAGATTGCCGCCAAGCCAAGGGAAGCCTTTCGCGTTGCGTGTGAGCGGTGTCGCGTTCATCGTATGAGGCGGGCGGAACAGTCTTTTGAGGTGCGGGACGGGCAGTTCGTTAAGGAGGTTGCCGGCATCCGTCCGCGCGTAGAGCCTGACCGTCTGGCACTGACGGTGACCTCAGCGATAGAGGAGTTCAGACCGGTTTACGACATCCTCACTCATATTAGGCGGTATCTGATATCGCCCGAACAGATTCGATCGCTGCAAGACCCCGACCCTGAAGAAGGTAAGTGGTTGCGTGCCGACGGGAGCAACGCGGCTGCGGTGCTCAAGCGCGTGAGCGAAGACGCCGAGCGCAACGGTTACATCTACGAACGCCTCTGCAGCCTCCTGGCGAGAGTTGTGCCGGGGACAAAGCAGGTCGTTCATCGCTCGCTTGGGCAAAAGGAAACGCTCCAGTTCAAGCAGGACGTGGGACTGCGCGACCCCTGGACGTTTGATGCCCTGAATATGTCCGATGGAACGCTGCGCGTGTTAGGAGTGTTGCTGGCAGTCTATCAACCTTCGACGCCATCTTGGTGGTATTGGACGCTGATGACGATTGCCCAGCAGAACTTGGTCCCGCGCTTCTTGCACGAGCGCAGAGAGCCTCCCCCGATATACCCGTAGCGGTGGTATCGGCGAAGGCGGAGTCTGATTGATAACGGCACGTAATCGGTGCCCCTCTTTTGACAAGTTCCTGCGCGACGTGGATGCCTTGCTATCAAGGTTTCTCTTGAACTCTAAAATCAAAACAGCTATAATCACGGCGAACTTTAACGTGAGGTGTGGATGTGGCTGAAGCAGAAGAACCGACAACGCCAGAACAGCGCGAAGACCCGGAGTTGCGCGAGTATCGGCAGTTGATGACGCCGCCGACGGAGTTTGAGGAGGGCTTCAACTGGAAGACCGTCATCGGCGCGTTTTTTATCGGGTTCGTGATGATGCCGGGCAGCATTTACCTCGGCTTGGTCGCGGGGCAGACGATGGGTCCCGCCGCCGAGTGGGTGACGATTATCTTGTTCGTCGAGGTTGCCCGCCGTGCCTTCATCACGCTCAAGCGGCAGGAGATTTACCTGCTCTACTACATCGCGGGCGCGCTGACCAGCAGCGTTGGCATCGCCCTGTCGGGCGGACCGTTCGCGCACCTGATTTGGTGGCAGTTCTTCCGCCAAAGCCCGGCGGCGGCGGGCATCGAGAAACTTATCCCCGGCTGGAACTCGCCGCCGTTAGGGTCTCCTGCCTTGACCGAGCGCACTTTCTTCCACATTGACTTTTGGCGTGACGCGCTGACGGGCAGTTGGCTGGGACCGATTCCCGTCATCATCATTTCCTACGCCCTGTCGCGGCTGAGTTGGTTCGGGCTGGGCTACGCGCTGTTCCGCATCACGTCCGATGTGGAGCGGTTGTCCTTCCCGCTCGCGCCGGTGGCGGCGATGGGCGCGACGGCGCTGGCGGAGTCGTCGGCGAAAACCGAGACGTGGCGCTGGCGCGTGTTCTCCATCGGCGCGATGATCGGCTTGGCGTTCGGCGTGATTTACATCGGCTTGCCGACGTTCTCCGGGATGGTTCTCATTCGCCCGATTGCGCTCCTGCCGATTCCATGGATTGACTTCACGCATGCCACCGAAGCGTATCTCCCCGCCGCGCCGACGGGCATCAGCACCAGTATCGCGCCCGTGCTCATTGGGTTCGTGCTGCCGTTCTGGGCGGTCATCGGGAGCACCGTCGCAGCGGCGACGACGGTGTTCATCAACCCCGTGCTGTATCACGCAGGCGTGCTGCACACGTGGCAGCCGGGCATGGATACGATTTTCACCAGTTTCGCCAACGGGCTGGATTTCTGGATTAGTTTCTCCATCGGCACGGCGTTCGCGGTAGCGTTGATCGGAGTGGGGCAAATCATCAAGTCGCTGCGGCAGAGCGCGCTCCAGCAGAAGGAACGGCGCGGCGTCCGTTCCCTCCAACCGCCGCCGGGGCGCGGCGACATCCCGCTGATTTTCGCCGTCGGGGCGTGGTTCGTGGCGACGTGCTGTTCCATCGCCTTAGTCCACGCGCTCGTGCCGACGTTCCCTGTCTACTTCCTGTTCTTCTTCGGATTCCTGTGGACGCCGATGACCTCCTACGTGGACGCCCGCTTGCGCGGCTTGGCAGGGCAGCAAGCCGACTTCCCTTACGTCACGCAGGCAACGGTTATTTATAGCACCAAGTTGGGCTACTCAGGTGTGGACATCTGGTGCGCGCCGATTCCGATGGGCAACTACGGTTGGGTGGCGCAAAGTTTGCGCGAGTTGGAACTGACAGGCACCAAAATCAGCAGCCTCATCAAAGCCGAACTGCTGTTGTTCCCGATTGTCATGGTGTGCAGTTTCCTGTTCTGGAACTACATCTGGGGGCTGGGCGCGATTCCGTCGGTCAACTATCCCTTCGCGCAAAAGATGTGGCAACTGCACGCGATGTCGTCTGCCCTGTGGTATTCCTCCACGGTGCCCGGCGCGGAGAACCGCGCGCTGTTCATGCAGGCGGTCAAGCCGCCCGTCATCGGCGGCGGGTTGGCGTTCGGCGTGCTGGCTTACACGGCGTTGAACGCGCTGGGTTGGCCCATCATGCTGATTTACGGCTTCATTCGCGGCATGGGCGCGATGCCGCACACGCTCGTTCTGGAATTTTTCGGCGCATTGCTGGGGCGTTACTACTTCGCCAAGCGGTTCGGCTTAACGCAGTGGCGTCAGTATGCGCCCGTCCTCCTCGCGGGCTTCTCCTGCGGCATGGGGCTGATTAGCATGGTCGCCATCGCGTTCGCGCTGATCAAGCAGAGTTTGACGCAGTTGCCGTTTTGACCCCGTGGTGCACGTTGACAACGCGCTGCCTTTCGATTATACTTCAAACCCAACAATCCAACTCCGTCTCGGAACGCGGAGGGCATAGGCGATGAAGAGGAGTAGTAGGCGGGAAAGGGCGCTGGAGAGAGCCGCGCTGAAGTTGCGAAGCGGTGCGTTCCCCTCGCCGAACTCGCCTTGGAGCCGCAGGGCTGAACGCCAAGCGCTCATGAGCTCATGGACTCTTTTTAGTAGGCTCTGTCGGGTGGCGCCCGTTATCGCGCTATGAGTGAGTCTGCCTCAAAGTGTGTAAGTTGGCAGGTTTGAAAGTTTGGACGTTCTGACCTTCCAACCTTCCAAACTTTGGGGGGACTAACGTGGGTGGTACCGCGAAGGTGGGTGACAGCAGCCTCTCGTCCCGCGCAGGACGGGGGGCTGTTTTTTGTTTAGGGGTCATGTGCTCGTTGTTGAACTCAACGGTTGCAACTCCCTTGACTGAGGGGGTTGCTCCCGTCTCAACTGAGACACCACGCCGCAGGAAAATGTCATGGCGAGCGCAGCGAAGCCATCTCCTCCGCAGCAGGAGACTGCTTCCCTGCGCTCGCCACGACAGGTATTTTCAAGGGAGTGAAGGGGTTTTATGAAAGGTGCGGAAGCATTGGTGGAGGCGTTGAAGCGCGAGGGCGTCTGCGTGATCTTCGGCATTTCGGGCGGTGCGGCATTGCCGATTTACGACGCCCTTGCCAGCGAGCGGGCGAAAGACATCTGGAACATCCTGACGCGGCATGAGCAGGGCGCAGCGCACATGGCGGAAGGGTTCGCCAAGGTCAGCGGACGCGTCGGCGTGTGCCTCGCCACATCGGGACCGGGCGCGACGAACCTGGTAACAGGCATCACGGACGCGATGATGGACTCGGTTCCCATCGTCGCCCTCACAGGACAAGTGCCGACGTTTATGATTGGCACGGACGCTTTTCAGGAGGCCGATATTGTCGGCATCACCATGCCCATCGTTAAGCATAGTTACCTCGTCAAGAACGCCTTCGACCTTCCCCGCATCGTGAAGGAAGCGTTTTACATCGCGCGCACGGGGCGACCTGGGCCAGTGCTGATTGACATCCCCCGCGACGTGTCACAGGCGGAAATTGGGGATTACGTCGAGCCCCCAGGCATCCACTTGCGCGGCTACAACCCACACTATACGCCAGACTTAAGTGAGATAGACAAGGCCGTGCGGTTGATTGAGGAGGCGCGCAAGCCCGTCATCTACGCGGGGGGCGGCATCATTCACGCGGAAGCCTCCGCTGAACTGCGCGCCTTGGCGGAGAAGATCCACGCGCCCGTAACAACCACCCTCATGGGCAAGGGTGCGTTCCCCGACCGCCACCCGTTGTTCATCGGACCGCCGGGGATGCACGGCACCGCCACAGCGAACTGGGCGCTGCACTATACTGACCTGATCATCGCCGTCGGCGTGCGCTTCGACGACCGCGTGACAGGCAAACTCTCCGAGTTCGCGCCGGAAGCGCAAGTCATTCACATCGAGATTGACCCGGCGGAGATTCACAAAAACCGCTTCGCCGACGCCGCCATTCTGGCGGACGCGAAAACCGCGCTGCGCGAACTGCTTCAGCGCGTGCCTGAGAAGCAGCATACGGCATGGCTCGAGCAGATTGAACAGTGGAAGCGCGAGCAGCCCCTGCGCTACAAGCAGAACGGGAAACTCAAACCGCAATACATTCTGGAACAACTCGCCGACATCACCGGCGGGGACGTCATCATGTCCACCGACGTCGGGCAGCACCAGATGTGGGCGATGCAGTATTTCCCCATTGACCGCCCCCGTCGCTGGCTGACGTCGGGCGGCTTGGGCACGATGGGATTCGGTTTTCCCGCCGCGATCGGTGCGAAGGTCGCGTGCATGACGGTGCTCAACGAACCCGATGCGGAGGTCTGGTGCGTTAGCGGCGACGGTAGTTTTCAGATGAACTTGCAGGAGTTGG
>JANWYM010000341.1 GCA_025055355.1 Abditibacteriales bacterium | reverse complement strand
CGCCGAAAAAATGGCGACGGTAGGCGAGATGGCAGCGCGTGTCAGCCACGAAATTCGCAACCCGCTGGCGACCATCGGCGGGTTTGCCCGCTCCATCCTCCGCAAACCCACTGACCTCGAGCGCGTCCAGCGCAACACCCAGATCATTGCCGATGAGGTCAAGCGTCTGGAGGAATTTCTGACTGACATGCTCGACTTGGCGCGTCCGCCCAAACTCTCCCTCCGTCCCGAGAACCTGCACGACATCTTAGACCAAGCCTGCCTCCTGTCCAGTGGTGAAATGCGTAGCAACGCGCCCATCATCATCCATAAGGCTTACGACCTCGACCTGCCGCTGCTCTACGTGGATTCGCGTTCCCTCCTGCGCGCCTTCCTCAACGTCATTCGCAACGGCATCCAAGCCATGCCCGAAGGCGGCACTTTGACCATCCGCACCCAACTGGACGGCAATCAAGTGCAGATCACCATCGCCGACACCGGCACGGGCATCCCCAAGCACATCCTGCCCACCATCTTCACGCCCTTCGTCTCCCACCGCGTGCGAGGGTCAGGACTGGGGCTGCCCATCGCCCGACAGGTCATCGAAGAACACGGCGGACGCATCGAGGTCGAAAGCGAAGAAGGCAAAGGCACGCGGTTCATCTTTTACCTACCGATCAAGCCGCCTAACAACAACAATGAAGCCGGTTGAGCCGGTTGAGCCGGTTGAGCCAGTTGAGCCGGTTGAGTCGGTTGAGCCGGTTGAGCCGGTTGAGCCGGTTGAGTCGGTTGAGCCAGTTGAGCCAGTTGAGTCAGTTGAGTCGGTTGAGCCAGTTGAGCCGGTTGAGTCAGTTGAGTCAGTTGAGTCAGTTGAGTCAGTTAATCAGTTAACCGGCTCAACCGGCTCAACCGGCTCAACCAGGAGGAAAGCACCATGAAGACCATCCTCATCGTCGAAGATGACCCGAATCAGGGGTTGCTCTACGAGCAGGAACTCACCGAAGAAGGGTATCGCGTCCTGCGGGCAATGAACGGACGGGAGGCGCTGCGCGCTGTGGAAGAGCATCCCGTTGACTGCGTGGTCATGGACATCAACATGCCCGTTATGGACGGACTGGACGCCCTCGGAAGAATCCTTGACCTGCGCCCCAAACTACCCATCATCATCAACACAGCGTTTTCCGCCTACAAGGACAGTTTCATGAGTTGGGCGGCGGACGCCTACGTCATCAAAAGCAGCGACTTGACCGAACTCAAGGCGTGCATCCAAGAGGCAATGGCGAAGAAGACAGATTGACGGTCAGCGGATTGCGGTAAGGGGAAGGGAGGGGAAGGACCCCAGGACCACGGGACCACAGGACCAACCCCCTACCGCAACCCGCTGATAATGGCTCACCCCATGGACCCCCAAGCAACGACCCTGCGCGCGATGACAGGGACAACCTCACCCATAGGCGAGGACGGCAAAAGCATGCCTCTGCCTGTGCCCCCGCCGCACTTGAGCGGGGTACTGAAGCGGACGGTGGCGATGATTCTGGCGGGCGGCCAGGGGGAACGTCTGTATCCGCTGACCCGCGACCGCGCCAAACCCGCTGTGCCCTTCGGCGGCATCTACCGCATTATTGACTTTACGCTGTCCAACTGCCTTAACTCCGGTATCCGCAAAATCCACGTCCTGACGCAATACAAATCCTACTCGCTCTACCGCCACATCAAGTTGGCGTGGAACGTCCTCAACATCGAGATGGGCGAGTACATTGACGTGATTCCCCCGCAGCAGCGCACCGTGGAGCGATGGTATCAAGGCACCGCTGATGCCATCTTTCAGAACATCTACAACCTCGAAATCGAACGCCCGCAGTTGGTTCTCGTGTTGGGCGGGGACCACATCTACAAGATGGATTACAGCGAGATGATTGCTGCCCACCTCGAGAAAGGCGCGGACCTGACTATCGCCTGCACCGAAGTCCCGCTGGCGGATGCGACGCGACTGGGCGTGATGTCGGTGGACAGCGACTGGCGTATCTACCAATTCCGCGAGAAGCCGAGCGACCCTGACCCGCTCCCCGACCGCCCCGACCACGCGCTGGCCTCCATGGGCATTTACGTCTTCAACACCAGCGTCCTCGTGCGCGAGGTCATCAACGACACCAAACGCGATAGCCACCACGATTTCGGCAAGGACATCATCCCGCACATGGTGCGCAGCGGGCAGAAGGTTTACGCCTTCCCCTTCCGCGACCGCAACAACAAACAGGTCAAATACTGGCGTGATATTGGGACGCTGGACAGTTACTTCGAGGCGAATATGGACCTGGTGGCGGTGAGTCCCATCTTCAACCTCTACGATAAGGATTGGCCCATCCGCACCTACCAGCACCAAGCCCCCCCTGTCAAAACCGTCTTTCGCGGGGCGGAGCGGCAGGGGGAACTGTTGGACTCCTTAGCGAGCAACGGCTGCATCATCAGCGGGGCGCGCGTCGAACACTCCATCCTCGGTCCGCGCGTGTTCGTCCACAGTTGGGCGCACGTTCAAGACTGCGTGATATTTGAGGACGTCGAAATCGGGCGTTACGCCAAAATCCGCCGCGCTATCATTGACAAAGAGGTGAAGATCCCCGACGGCGAAATCATCGGCTACGACCTCGAAAAAGACCGTCGCCGTTTCACCGTCACCGACAACGGCGTGGTGGTCATTCCCAAAGGGTTGGTGATTGAGTAGGGACACCCCCCTAAACTTTTGCGTTTTGCCCTCCTTCGGCGAAAATGCCTGTCATGGCGAGCGAAGCCAAGCAATCCCCTCCGCTGGTGCCACCTCTGCCGCAGGGGATGACTTCGCTGGGCTCGTCATGACAGGCATCCTCGAAAGTTCAGGCTTCAAATAAACCCCATACTCCCATCCTCCCGCCACGGGAAGCCGCGATGCCACGGGGCAGGGGGATACTTCGCAAACGCCTCCTCGTTGAGTTCGATACCCCAGCCGGGTCGGTCGGGGACGGGGATGTAGCCGTTCTCCACCTTCAGCGGCTCTCGAAGGAGTTCGCAGCGGGGCGGGGCGTCGTCGGGGATGTATTCGAGGATGAGAAAGTTGGGCATCGTGGCACAGACGTGGACGTTGACGGCGGTGGCAACGGGACCCATAGGGTTGTGCGGGGCGACGGTGACGTAAAACGCCTCCGCCATGCTCGCAATCTTCTTGAACTCCAGCACCCCGCCGCACAAACAGATGTCAGGCTGAATGATGTCCACCGCCCCGCGCACCAGCAGGTCGCGGAACTCAAACTTCGTGTAAAGCATCTCGCCTGTGGCGACGGGGATCGGACAACGCCGCTTGAACTCGGCGAGCGCATCTATGTTCTCCGGGCGCAGCGGCTCCTCAAAGAACATCGGCTGGAACGGCGCGAGGGCTTCAGCCATCTGTAAAGCGCGGACGGGTTCAAAGATCTTCGCGTGCGGGTCAACCCCGATGTCCACATCCGCTCCGACGGCTTCGCGGACCTCGCCCAGCCTCTCCGCCGCCGCTCGCACAACGGCGTTCCACGCCATCTTTTCGCTGCCGGGCGGGTGCGGTGCCATCTTCAACCCCGTGTAGCCGTATTTCTCCACCTTTGCCTTCGCGTCCGCGCCGCCGCTCGTGCTTTGATAGACGCGGATCTTATCGCGGCACTTGCCGCCCAGCAGTTGATAGCACGGCACGCCCAGCGCCTTCCCCGCGATGTCCCACAACGCCTGGTCAATCCCGCTGATAGCGGCGTTGGTGACGTTCCCGCCGGGGAAGCGTGTCCCCTGATACATCAGCGCCCAGAGCCTCTCGCGTTCCATAGGATCGCGCCCGATGAGCCACCGCGCAAAGTCCTCAATCACTTTGACCGTCGCCTCATCCGGCCCGCACGAATACGCCTCCCCGATCCCCTCGATGCCTGTATCGGTGATGACCTTGACGAAAATCAAGTTGCGATGGTCGGGATGAACGAGGTAGGTTTTGATGTCCGTGATAGTCATACTCCACCTCTCGCCGGTTGAGCCAGTTGAGCCAGTTGAGCCAGTTCAACCGGCGCAACGGGCTTAACCAGATGGTCTCCGTCAACCATTGACCGTTTGCCTTTGCCTTCCGTTTCGCCGTCGTGTTATAATCAGGCTGCTATGGCGCAAGTTTTCCTGGAAAACGTCCACAAATCCTTCGGCAACGTCGTCGCGGTGGACAACGTGTGCCTCACCGTTCAGGACAAGGAGTTTCTCACCCTGCTTGGCCCGTCGGGCTGCGGGAAGACGACGACGCTGAACATCATCGCGGGGCTGGAAGAACCGACGCGTGGGCGCGTGTGGTTCGACAAAGATGACGTGACCTTCATGCCGCCCGAAAAGCGCGATGTAGCGATGGTGTTTCAGACCTACGCGCTCTATCCGCACATGCGCGTTTACGACAACATCGCTTTCGGCTTACGGATGCGCGGGGTGCCGAAAGCCGAGATTGAACGGCGCGTCCGGCGCGCTGCCGAGGGCTTGGAGATCGCCCACCTGCTCGCCCGCAAGCCCCGCGAACTCAGCGGTGGGCAGCGGCAGCGCGTCGCCCTCGCCCGCGCCATCGTGCGCGACCCGAAGGTGTTTCTGCTGGACGAACCGCTGTCCAACCTCGACGCCCAACTGCGCGTGACCATGCGCACCGAACTCAAGCGGCTGCACTATGAGTTGGAGAAGACGTTCGTCTACGTCACCCACGACCAAGCCGAAGCCCTCATCCTCTCCGACCGCATCGCTGTCATGAACCTCGGCAAATTGCAACAAGTCGGCACGCCCGAGGAGATTTACCATCATCCCACCAACGAGTTTGTGGCAAAGTTTCTCGGCAGCCCGCCGATGAACTTCTTTGAGGGAGTGTTGGAGAACAGAGGCGATGGAGAACTGGGGTTTCGCTGCGCGGCGTTCGCGTGTGCCATTGCCCCGCAGGTGGGGGTGCACCTCAAACCCCACGCTCGCTCAGAGGTGCGCCTCGGCATCCGCCCCGAAGACATCGAAGTCCACCCTCCAACCTTTCACTCTCAACCCTCGACCCTTGCCATTGTATCGGTGCGCGAGCCGATGGGCAGCGACCTCTATCTAACGTTGGAGACG
>JANWYM010000340.1 GCA_025055355.1 Abditibacteriales bacterium | reverse complement strand
GAAGTAGGGGTTCTCCTTCGCCGTCATCCACTCCGCCAAGGCGCGGCGGCGACTCACATTGTCGGGGACTTCAGGACCGTTGAGCAGCTTGGGCTTGGCGTTCAGATATTCGCGGTTCATGCCCGCCAGCCGCCCCGCGCCACGTGGGACAAAGACAGCTTCGCGCAACTCGAAACGGCGCACGCCCAGCACTTGCCCCGTATCCACAGGGCGCGGGAAGGTGCGCGTGAACAGAGCGGCGAAGCCCCGAAAGTCGCTTTGCTTCCACGGCTCGGTGGTGTGGTCGTGGCATTGAGCGCATTGAATCTGCACGCCCAAAAACGTCCGCGCCGTATTGCCCGCGAGGTCGGGCAATGCCTGCAGGTAGCGGGCATACCAGTTGACCGCGCCGTTGACGCGCTGCGCGAGGTCGGGCGGCGGGTTCTCGCTGCCGCCGCGCAGGGGCGGGTCGGCGGTGTTGTAGCCCTCCGCCGTCAGGAGGTCGTAAACAAACTTGTTGTAAGGGACGTTCTGCTCGAACTGCGCCCGCAGCCACTTACGAAACTCAGCGCGGCTCACAAACGGGTTGCGTATCTGTCGCCCCATGAGCAGCGTGTCCCAGTAACTCGTCCAGTTCTCGACGTATTCAGGGCTGTTGAGGAGTTTGTCAATCGCCTTCGCCCGTTTGTCGGGGCTGCGGTCATTGAGGAAGGCGATGACTTCCTCGGCAGTGGGAATCGTTCCGGCGATGTCCAGGTAAATCCGCCGCAGAAACCGCGCGTCGTCCGTCGGCGGCGCGGGGGTGATGTTTTCTTCTTTCCACTTCGCCTGCACTATCTGGTCAATGGTTTGCGACATGTCGGCGCAGAGCGCCGACGGGAGGAGCAGACACGCAGCGATACAGCAACAGAATAACTTGATTCTCACCGTTTCCACCTCGATTCGTTCAAGACCCGAAGTTTGCCGCGTAGAGGGTTCCCCATCGTTTTGCGTGTTTAGACGCCCTGTGGCAGCGTTTGTTCAGGAGGCGGTATAATTCCCCTCGGAGACGTATCGTGTCCGGTGTTCTGATGAATGCGGAAGGTTTCAGCACCCCGTCGGAGAATACGTTGGCACGTTCGCACGTTCGCAGGTTGGCAGGTTGAACGTTCCAACGTTCCAACGTGCCAACGTGCTAACGTGCCAACGTGCCAACCTGCCAACCTGCGAACGTGGGTGTGGATGTTTTCAGAGGGGTCTTTTTTCAGAGGAACATCGTGCGATTATTCTGGCGTTTGACATTGACACTGCTTCTTGCGGCAGGCGAAGCGCAGGTTGTAGCCCGCGACGCCGTCGCGGAAGAAGCAAAGGACTTGCGCACAACGCCCGCTTTTTTGTGGGGCTATGGCTTTGGCGCGAAGCCCCGTCTTCCTTTTGTCGCCGATGTGAACCACGACGGCTTTGCCGACCTCGTGTGCGTCTATCCGCCCGGCGACGCCATCATTGACGTTGCCCTCAACGGGCGCGGTGTGAAGTCATTAGGCGGGCGCGCCGCGCTGCATGGGTTTGGGAAGAACTGCCTCACGGCGGGCGTCGGCGAGTTGGACGGCACACCCGGCGCGGACGTCGTCGGAGTGTTCGGCAACGGTGAGGTGCGCGTCGCGCACTCGTTCAAAGACGACAAGTTCCCCGCCAACGATCTCTGGGCGAAGTTGCTCATCCTCCCCAAAGAACCGACCCTCGCCGTCACTGATTTCAACGGGGACAAACGCAACGACGTCCTCATCGCCGACCGAGACGGTTCGCTCACGCTGCTCCTCAACCCCAAGTCGTTGCACAAACCCGCGCCGATTTTGACGGCTCTGCCGCACCGTTCCTGCGCGCGGCTCGTTGCCGCTGACCTTGACGGAAACGGACGGACGGACGTGGTGTGGGCGGACGCGAGGGGGAACGTGTGGCGGGCAGAAATTGTCGTGAGGCGAGAGACCTCGTTCTGCCTTTCCCCGCGTCCGCTCCGTGTGGCGGCAAAGGACGTCGCGCCCCCTGCACTTGCCGTCGGCGACGGGGACGGCGACGGGCGGGCGGATTTGCTCCTCGGTTCGCAGTTGTTCCGCTTTGCACAAAGAGGACGCGCCGACGTAGTTGATCTCCCCGAAGTTCATCGTCAAGCGCGGAACGTCGTGTGTAGTCTTGGGGATATGAACGGCGACCGGCGCGCCGACGTAGTTCTCTTCCGCCGCGACGATGACCGCAACACGGGCAGCGACATTCTCGTTTGCCTCACCTACCGACGCAACGACCCCGACCCAGACTCCGACGGCTTGCACGAATGGGCGGAAATTGCGCTGGGCACCGACCCGCTGCGGCGTGACACCGATGGCGACGGACTGTTAGACGGCTGGGAAGCCAACGGCATCAACGGCTTGAACCTGCCCGACTTGGGCGCAAATCCGCGCCACAAAGACGTATTCGTGTATGTGCAGCGATTTGAGGATGTCAGCGAGGACCACGTCAAACGCGAGATGCAGCGCGTCGTCGAGTTCTACGCCCACCTACCTGTGGACAACGTGGACGGCAGGCGCGGCATCGCGCTGCACCCGATTTTCCTGCCGCCGCTGTCGGTTAAGGAACACGGCAATAAAAGTTGGTGGGAGAACGGCGACAAGTTTCTACCCAAGGAACACCGCGCCGTGTGCCACTGGATGCAGGTCACCAACAGCGGCGGTGGGCAGTCCGCGATGATGGGTGTCATGGGGTCATGCGGCGCGCATGGGCTGTATGCAACCTTCCTGCACGAGTTCGGGCATCAACTCGGACTCGACCACACCGGGCAGTGGACACCCGCGTGGTGTCCGCTCTACACGAGTTTGATGAACTACGCTTACAGTTACCAACTCAACGGCAAAGCCAGCGACATCCGCTACAGCACGGGTGAGTTCGCTGCGACGGTTCTCAACGAAACGCACCTGTCCGAAAAACTGCCCTACCCCTACGAGAAGGTTAAATTCCTCGAAGGACCGCCCTACCGCTACAAACTCAAAGCCGACGGCGACGTGACGTGGATTGATTGGAACCGCAACGGCGTTTTCGACACCGCGCCCGTCCGCGCTGACATCAACTACGGTTACAGCACCAGCGGCGGCGATCGAAAGTTTCTGGGCGACACCACCATCGCCGCGCCGTTTCTATGCGCCCTCAACGACAAACTCTTCCTCTTCTACGTGCGTGAAGGTGGCACATTGGTCATGCGCACTTACGAAGGCGCGGAGAAATGGTCGGACGCCACCGACATCACCACAGGCGTCATCGGCGACCCAGTGGCGGCGTCGGATGGGAAGGAAATCCATCTCTTCTACCCTGTCAGCGATGGCATCGTTTACCGTCACGGCGTCCCACCGCAGTGGTCGGAGGCAACGCTCATCCCCGACACCCAAGGGCAATCGCCCAGCGCGGTATTTTACAGGGGCAAGGTCATTCTGTTCTGTCACACCGACGCAAAAAGCGAAGTGACGTATCGCGTCATCCACCGCGAGGGTGAGTCTCCTGCCGAATCCGACGGGAGGGCGAGGTTCCTGCCGAGCCATCAGTTCCGCCGGAGCGTCGCCCTCCCGGCGCGCAGCCTCGGCGTCATCAGCACCGTTCCGCCCGGCGCGACGGTGGACCCGCTCAAGGACGAACTCCTCGTCGGCACAGCGCAAGACCAAGATGCGCAGCGCCCCTCGCGCTATCAAGTGCGGCGGTTTATCTGGGAGTCAGATGAGAAAGGTTTGGTGCAGCGTAGCATGGAATGGGTGGGCGGCGAGAGCGGCGGCGAGCGCGGTTCGCGGCGACCCGTTCTCATCTTTGAAACCTCGCCCGATGTCGGACCAGAAGGACGCCTGCACTACATCGTCGCGGGCATGATTTCCGACCAAGACCCCAAAGCCTGCTACTACGACTGCATGACCATCGCCGACAAGACCTACAACAACGGCTGGCTGACCAAACGCTACTACGACGAATGGACGCAATCCGCCTCCGCCCCTGCCGCGTGCTGGTTCGCCAACGACATCGTTCTCGCCTCCCGCTGGTTCGGCGACGCCCCCGCTGCGAAGAACAACGGACTCTACGTTGCCCACTTCGGCTTAGGCATCCAGAGCGAGCCGATGGGAGATTTTGACGACGTGGGGTTCATTGGGCGATACGGGCTGGAGCGTTCGATTCTGTGGCTGGGTGTGATGCCGAAGGGGGGTTGAGAATGTCCGAGTCACATTCGGCTTTTGACTCTCCGCCATTGACAGCGGCGGACTGACAGCGTAGGATATGAGTAGGAGAGGCAACACGCTCTAAAGATTTGGTGAATGTGGGAAGGAAAGAATATGCGCCCATCTTCTGTCACCACCGAAACCGCTCTCATCGGCTGGCAAGGGCTCACGCTCACGGTGCCGTCGGATTGGAACATCAGCGTCATCGGCGGCGACCGGCAGGCGGGGTATTTACGCATTGACAGCGTGACCATGCCACGCGTGGAGATCAAATGGCAGCAGGCAGGTAAGGCGGGCGTCAATTTGGAACGGACATTGGAGAAGTTCCTTAAAGGCTTCACCAAAGAGATGTCCAAACGTAAAAAGCCGATTGAAATCCGCCGCCCCGTCAAAGTCGTCAGCAAGCGGCAGAAGCGCAAGACGGATATTTTGGGCTTCGCGTGGCAGTCTGACCATCAGGGTTGTGGCGTGCTGTGGCACTGCCCGGATTGTGACCGCATTGTGATTGCCCAGGTGTTGGGCACGCTGGAAGAAGACGTGCAGCAGTTGGCGTCCAAGGTGCTATCTTCACTGGAAGACCATGGTCAACAGGAGTGGGATACGTGGAGCGTGTATGGGCTGGCGTTCCAGATGCCCCAAGCGTTTCTGCTGGAAAAGCACAAGTTGCTGACGGGACAGTTGGAGTTGGAGTTCACCCGCAAGAAACCGGGCTTGAGCATAGCGAACGTCACACAGCGTATCATTGTCGCGCGCTGGGCGATGGCAGACACGCTGTTGAAAGAAGGCACATTCGAGGAGTGGATGAATTACAGCCTCCGCCAGCGGCATGGCAAGGAGTATCGTTTTACCCTCCAAGAGTCGACCACCATCAAAGGGCATCCTGCCCTCATCTACGAGG
>JANWYM010000033.1 GCA_025055355.1 Abditibacteriales bacterium | reverse complement strand
TGGCATTCGACCATCATCAGCCCGTTCTTCGTGCTGGGCGCGATTTACTCGGGCGTCGCCGCCGTGTTCGTGTTCGCCGCCCTCTTCCGCAAGATGTTCCGCCTCGAAGCCTACTTGACCGACCGCCACTTCGACTCCTGCGCTAAGTTCCTGCTCGCCCTGTGCTGCTTCTGGTTTTACGCGATGGTCGTTGAGCATCTGTTCATTTTCTACGGCAAGGAAGAGGCGGAGTTCCATCTGGTGATGAACAAGTTCTTCGGCGAGTATGCCGTGCTGTTCTGGACGATGTTTATGCTGTGCTGTCCGCTGCCGTTCGTGTTTTTAGCGTTCCCCAAGTTGCGCACCGTGCGCAACCTCGTCCCCGTGTGTCTCCTCGTCAACGTCGGCATGTGGCTGGAGCGTTACTCCATCATCATCCCCAGCGGCGCGCATCCCTACCTGTCGTGGGGCTTGGGGCAGTATCGCCCCTCGTGGGTGGAATGGTCCATCACAGCGGGATGGTTCGCAGGCTTCACGCTGTTGGTGCTACTGTTCGTGCGCCTCTTCCCCGCCCTGACGATTTGGGAAATCAAGGAAGAGTTAGAGCCGCATCCCACGCCCGCTCAGGGCGGCAGTATAGTTGCAGCAGCGGAGTAGTTGAAAAGAGACGATAGTGAACGAGCGTGGCGAATTGAAGGGTGGAAATGGGATGAACCGAGTCCATTCCCCTACAATGTAAGACAAGTTGCCCACTTGTCTTACATCACGCAAAGGAGGCAAACATCGTGCGTTGGTATCCGTTTTTCTGGCTGCCCGTGACAGCCGTTGTGTTTTTGTCCGTCGTCTTGCTGTCCAGCAGTAAGGCGCAGCAACCGGCGGCGGCTCCCCCCGCCGCGCAACCTGCCGCAGCCGTCAGCAACGACGTCTGCTTGAAGTGTCACAAACCCATTGCCAAAGTCTACAAAGATGGTTTCCATGCGGCGCTCTCATGTATGCAGTGCCACCCCAAAGGCGCGACCCATGTGGAGGACATTGACACGCCCGCCGAGACCGACTACAGTTGGGAAGCCTGCGGGAGTTGCCACAAGTATCAGTATGAAACGATGAAAATGGACGACCCCGTGAAGGTCGGTCCATTTGGCGGCACGCCCGCTGACCCGAAAACCGCGCCCAAGACCGACGACTTCCCCCTACTCAACAAACTCATCGCGGGGCATGGCTTCACCCTCGAATACAACGAGGACCGCTCCCACAAGTATATCCTGAAAGACCACATTGACATCAAGCGCAAGCAGAACACGGCGTGCCTCAACTGCAAAAGCACGGCGGTGGCTTACAACTGGAACACGGAGTGGAAGGGTATCAAGTTGAACGAAACCGCCGACTGGAAGGAAGTCATCGCCCGCCTCCCAAAGGAAACGATGGATTACGGCATGGCGTGCAGCCACTGCCACGACCCGCACGCGCCGCGCCTGCGCATCATCCGCGTCGCGATGATGGAAGCCATCAAAAAGCGCGGCGTCAACCCCTACTGGGAGGAGAAAAACGCGAAGAGTTTTGAGGAGGCGGATGACCAGCAGCAGAAGACGCTGGTGTGCGCGCAGTGCCACGTCGAATACACCTGCGGACCGGGTTCGGACAAAGTCGTGCGCGATTACTTCCCCTGGCGGAAGATGCGCGACTTGCACGACCACTACGCGAAGGAGTTTAACTACCAGCAGGACTGGAAGCACGGCATCACGGGCGAATCGCTGATTAAAAGCCAGCACCCCGAAGTCGAGACGTTCTGGGAGAGCAAGTATGAGCGGGCGGGTGCATCGTGTTCGTCATGTCACATGCCCAAACTGACGTGGGGTGGTAAGACGTTCACCTCACACTGGATGACCAGCCCCTACAAATATCTCGACCGTTACATTAAAGGGGACAAGCAGTATGGCGCGTATCCCTGCGTGCAGTGTCATCCGACGATTCCTGCGGAGAAGTTGATGGCGCAGGCGCAGCGCGTGCAGAAGCACGTCTTTGAAGTGCAGAAGAACGCGCAGGAGGCGTTGAGCGACTGCATTGACGCCATCGCCGCCGCGAAGAAAGCCGCAGAGGGAGGCGGCGCGGTGGACGCTGCGAAGTTGCAGGAAGCCGTCAAACACCATCAACTCGCACATGTGCGCTGGGAGAACCTCGTCGTCTCTGAAAACAGCATGGGCTTCCACAACCCCGAAGAGGTGTTGATGGAGCTGGGCAAAGCCATTGACTTCGCCCGCAAAGCGCAACTGCTCGCCCTGCAAGCCGTGAGACCGACCCCGTCCAGCGCGCAGAAGACCGCAACGAAAACGACAACGAAACCTGCCGCGCCGACCAAGCCGAAGACCGGCAGCGCACGATGAACTCCCCTCCTTAACAAGGAGGGGTAGGGGGAGGTTCAGAACGCCTCAAAGACAGAATGTCCGTGTCCCCACCGTCATGGCGAGCGCAGCGAAGCCATCTCCTGCGTTCAGAGGAGTTGTTCCTGTCCCTTGTGGGACATCTCGCCGTATGAAAGTGGTCGTCGTCGTTCTCGTCGTCGGTCGGTTCTTGAGGCTCGAGGATGAGGATGAGGACGAGGACGATTGTCGAAGGAGGCAAGCCGTCGTGCGTCGGTTCATTCTCCTGTCGTTCATTGTTCTTGTCGTTCCAAGTCAAGGGAGGACGCAGATGAATCAGGACCGATTCGTGTGGATTTTCGGCTGGGGCTTGCGCAATGATAACGACGTAGCGGAAATCACGCGCATCGTGGAGACGGCGGCGAAGCACAAATATAACGGCGCGGTGCTGTCGGCGGGATTGGATTCGCTCTGCAAACAGCCGCCGGAGTATTTTCGCCGTCTGGCAGAGGTGAGGAAGGCGTGCGAGCGCAGCGGGTTGGAACTGATCCCTGCCGTGTTTTCCGTCGGCTACGGCGGCGGGACGTTGGGGCATAATCGGCATCTGGCGGAAGGGCTGCCCGTGAACGACGCGCCGTTCGTCGTTCGCAGCGGCGAGGCGCGGATTGTGCCTGACCCGACCGTGCGCCTCGTCAACGGCGACTTCGAGCAGTTTCAGGGTCATCGGTTCAGCGGCTACAACTTTCACGACCAGCCCGGCGAGGTGAGTTTCGCCGATACGCAAGTCGCGCACAGCGGTAAGGCGTCCCTGCGGATGGAAAACTTCCAGGCGAATGCTCACGGTCACGGGCGTGTGATGCAGGAAGTCAGCGTAAAGCCACATCGCTGTTATCGCGTAACGATTTGGGTCAAGACGGAAGGCTTGCAGCCATCGGGCAGTTTTCATGTTCAAGTGCTGGCGGGCAACCGCAGTCTCGCGCCGCGCACCTTCGACGTCCCGCCCACGTCCGACTGGCGCAAACTGACGATGATTTTCAACAGCCTCACCTTCGACAAGGTGCGGCTCTACGCAGGCGTGTGGGGCGGACGCGCGGGGAAGTTCTGGCTGGACGATTGGACGTTGGAGGAGGTCGGTCCCGTCAACGTGCTGCGTCGTCCCGGCACGCCTGTCGTCGTGAAAAGTGCGGACGGGGCGGTGACCTATGAAGAGGGCAAAGACTACGCGCTGCCGCCCGACCCGAACTTCAACCCCTACCGCGTTGAGCAGGACGCGATGCCGATCCGCATCGTGCCGAGCAGCCGCATCAAAGATGGTCAGACGCTGCGCGTGAGTTGGTATCATCCGATGGTCATTCACGAGTCGCAGGTCACGATTTGCATGGCGGAGCCGGAGGTTTACGACATCTGGGAGCACGAAGCGAAACTGCTGGCGGAGACGCTCCGCCCGCGCCGCGTTTTGCTCAACATGGACGAGGTACGCATGGGGGGGACGTGCGCGGCGTGTCGCGGTAAGGACATGGCGAGGTTGCTGGGTGAGTGCATCACGAAACAGGTCCAGATTTTGCGTCGCTACAACCCGAACGCTGCAATCTACATCTGGTCGGACATGCTCGACCCCAACCACAATGCGCATGGCGATTACTACCTTGTGCAAGGCGACTTCACGGGCTCGTGGAACCACGTCCCCAAAGACCTTATCATCGCCGTCTGGGGCGGCGCGCCGCGTGAGAAGAGTTTGAAGTTTTTCTCTGAACAGGGTTTCCGCATCCTGGTCGCGTGCTACTACGACGCGGACGATCTGGACACCACCCGAGGCTGGCTGCGACTCGCCCAGCAAACGCCCCGCGTGCGTGGGTTCATGTATACGACCTGGCTGAAGAAATACGCCTTAGTGCCGGAGTTTGGCGATCTGGTGGCGGGAAAATAAACGATGCCTGTTCTGTCACGGCGAGTGCATGGCTGTCATTGCGAGGAGCGACGCGCAGCCATCCGCCGAACGCCTGTCATGGCGAGCGCAGGGAAGCAATCTGCTGTGTTCGGAGGGGATTGCTTCGTCGCTTCGCTCCTCGCAATGACGCCGGCGGCTGTCATGGCTGCGCGCTGCTCGCTATGACACTTGCTGGGTAACGTCGAACATGAAAACCATTCTCCTACTCATCGCAGCACTCACCGCCTGCGCCCTCGGCGCGGCGCAGAAGGAGGAAAAGATGCCCAAAGGAATCCCTGAGTCGGTCGTGCCGATGGGGTTGGGGGTGAACATTCACTTCATTGAGCCGCCGCCCCACGACGTGGACATGATAGCGGCGGCGGGGTTCCGCTTTATTCGTATGGACTTTTCGTGGGTGCACATCGAGCGCAAACAAGGCGAGTACGATTTCTCCGGCTACGCTCAACTTGTGGACGCGCTCGCTCAGCGAGGCATCCGTCCGCTCTTCATCCTGGACTACGGCAACCCGCTTTACGACAACGACCTGGCACCGCATACCGACGCGGGGCGAGAAGCGTTTGCGCGGTTCGCGGCAGCGGGGGCGGCGCGGTTCAAAGGGCGCGGCGTGCTGTGGGAGTTGTGGAACGAGCCAAACATCTTCTTCTGGCGCCCACGCCCGAACGTGGACGATTACATGGCGCTGGCGAAAGTCGCCCTGCCTGCCGTGCGCCGAGCCGACCCCGACGCGACCCTCGTCGCGCCGGCGACATCGGGCGTTGACCTGAACTTCCTCGAGCGCTGCTTTGAACAGGGCTTGCTGGAACTGATTGACGCGGTGAGCGTGCATCCCTACCGCCGCGAGCCGCCCGAAACCGTCACCCGCGACTACCAACGCCTCCGCGCCCTCATCGCCCGCTATGCGCCGAAGGGCAAAAGTGTGCCCATCCTCTCCGGCGAGTGGGGCTACTCGGTTACCTGGATCCCCAAAGAGCAACAAGGACAATATCTCGCTCGGCAGTTCCTCATCAACCTGATGAACGATGTGCCGTTGAGCATCTGGTATGACTGGCGCGACGACGGGCAAGACCCCAACGACCAGGAACACAACTTCGGCACGATCACATGGGACTACCAACCCAAACCCGCCTACATCGCCGCCCAGACGCTCATCCAAGAACTCAGCGGCTTTCGCTTCACAAAACGGTTGTCGCTTTCATCGGCGAATGATTACGCTCTCATCTTCTCCAGAGGCAAAGAGCAGAAACTCGCGCTCTGGACGACAGGCGAGCCGCACAGGGTTGACCTGCATCTCGGCGTGCCTTCCGCCAGCGTCGTCAGCATGATCGGCGAAAAGCGCACGCTGACCGCTACAAACGGCACGCTGTCCCTTGAAATCAGCGGCAGTCCGCAGTATCTCACGCCGAGCCAACCCAGCCAACTGTTGCAGTTGGAGAGCGCATGGCGCGTGGAGAGCCAGCCGACTTTCAAGGCGGGCGTTCCCGCCGCGCACGCAAGCGCCCCACGTTTGAAGGTTGTGATGACGAACCCGCTGAACGTTCCGTTGAGTGGCAGCGTGGAGGCGCACATCCCCAAAGAACTCAGCGGCAAGTGGACGCGCGGCAACCGCTTTCGACTCAAACCAAACGAGACGGCGCAACTGACGTGGCAGGGAACGTTTGCGCTCCGCGAGGAGCGCACGTTCCACGTCCCCGTCACGGTGAGAGTAGAGGGGTTGGCGCCGATGACGCAGGAGGTCACGTGGGAAGTGGCGAACCCACTGCGGATGCAGTTGGCGTTGCGCTCCGACGCCGTGCTGCTCAACGTGGAGAACCCGGCGGGCGAACCGTTCGAGGGCACAGCAACACTCAACGCCTTCCCGGTGCCGGTGCGACTGACAGCGGGGGAGCGGCGCAAAACCTTCAGCGTTCCCCTGTCTCCATCCGCCAAACGGACGTCGACGTTTTCCCTCACACTTGCGGCGAAAGGCAATCCCGTCATGACCCCCCTTCCCGTGAGGTTCGAAGCGCTCGAATGGTTCGACCAGCCGCAGAGCGGCGCGGCGTATCAAGCCGTTCTCGATGGCGACGCCAAAGTGCCTGCGAAGTTGGACATGCGCGTAGTGGACGCGCCCGACCCTAATGCCCCGTTTGCGAAGGCGTGCCGTGTGGACTACGAGTTTGGTCAGGGGTGGCGGTTCTTGCGCGTGACGCCGAAGAAAACGTTGCCGATTCCAGGCAAGCCGAAGGCGGTGGGGATGTGGGTCTACAACACCCACAACACCCGCGACTGGCTGCGCTGCCGCATTGTGGATGCAACGGGGCAAACTTTCCAGCCGACAGCGAGCGAGCCGCTGACGTGGCAGGGCTGGAGGTGGGTGACGATGCGGTTGGATGACCCGCAGGTGGGACACTGGGGCGGGGCGAACGACGGCGTAATTCACTACCCGATTCGCTGGGACAGCATTTTCCTCATTGACTCCACCTCCCACCCACATCAGGGGACGGTTTATTTCACTGGGGTGACGTTGATTGACTTCTGATTAGCCTTCGAAACTATAGACTCGCGGCAGGCGGGCGCTGACCAGCGTCCTCCGCACCGGCACGGTGGCTACGTCGCCGACGGCGACGTGAGGGATGTGACTCACATCCACGCTGCACATCTGCATCCCGATGCGCCCGACGACGGGGGCGCGTTGTCCGCGCAGGATGACGAACCGGGGGGAGGGCAGTCTGCCCAGAGCAATGAGAGATTGTCGCGCACTCTGCTGAATAGCGCCGCGCAGCGTTTCCGTGCGCGCCGCGATGTCCACCCCGAAACCGTCGGCGAAACCGATGGGCAGGGTGGCAATGAGGCTGTCGCGGGGGGCGCGCCACTCGCTGCCATAGCCGACCGTTGCGCCTTTGCGCAGGCGGCGCACGGACACCACACGGCACTTGACGGCGAAGGGGTCGCGCAGGTCCAAAGAGCGCGGGAGATGCGGTGAGGGATACTGTCCGAACAACACTGTGCCCGGCCGCACGGCGTTGAGGTGCATCTGCGGCTGCCGCAGCAGGGCGGCGCTGTTGGCGCAGTGCGCGATGGGCGGCAGCAGAGAACGTTGCCGGAGTTGGCTCAGGGTTTGCTGGAATCGCTCGAACTGCCGCTCGGTGGTGGAGAAGTCTTTATCCAGCGCGTTCGCAAAGTGTGTGAAGATACCTTCGACGACGATACCGGGCAACGCGTTCAACTCGGTCGCCACCGTCAGCACTTGCTCCGGCGCGACGCCCAAACGTCCCATGCCGCTGTCGACCTTCAAGTGCACCTTGACGGTTTTGCCGCGCCGCTGGGCGGCAGCAGATAACGCCTGTGCAGTTGCGGCGTCATCCACCGTTGCCGTCAGGTCGTGTTGAACGCACGCCCTCGCTTGCTCCGGCAGCGGCGGAGCGAGGAGGAGAATTGGTGCAGTGATCCCTGCCTCGCGCAGGGTTAAGGCTTCTTCCAACCGCGTGACACCGAAGTAGTTCGCGCCGCCGTCCGCCAGCGCCTTAGCCACGGCTGGTGCGCCGTGCCCGTAAGCATCGGCTTTCACAATGGCAACAATCTGAACCTCGTCACCGACGAACGCCCGCACCTGCCGAAAGTTGTGGCAGATTGCAGCAAGGTTGATTTCGACCCAGCAAGTATGAATATGCATGGATAAAAGTTGATGGTTGACAGTTGATGGAACGTTGCTTCATTTAACTGTTGACCATTCCGAAGAAAAAGTCAAGAGTTGCAAGGTCGCTGTCGTTGCTTTGCCTCTCCCCGATGCAGTGTCTGTTATGGCGAGTGCATGGATGTCATTGCGAGGAGCGCAGCGGTTGCGAGGAACGAAGCCAAGCCATCCCCCCGCTGGGGATGATCAGGAGGATGTCAGTAACAGCGTCACTTTTAGAGACAACGCTCAACGCGATACATTGAACTTAATCACAGGCAAGGATGTCTAACACAGAAGGTCAGGATTCTCCTTCCAGAACAGGGGGCAATTTTTCATGGTGCATCAGGCGCGTTGGCAGGCGAAACTCAGCGGCGCACGCCAGTATCAGCGGTTGCTGGAAACGCTCGACGGTCTCGGGCGCACGTTCCTATGTTTGTCGGCGATGGCGCTCGTCGGCTATCATCTTGACCGATGGCTGGTCTTTCCGTCTTCGCTGCGTCTCGCGTGGCTCATCGCTTTGGGCGTCGCGTCGGTGGGGTGCGCGCTGGCGTTCGTCTTGCGTCCGCTCGTGCGCCGCATCTCCGATGAGGACATCGCGTTGCAAGTGGAGAAACGCTTCCCGCAGTTGCAGGAACGGCTGCTGTCCTCCGTTGAGTTCGCGCACGCCGCCGCCTTGCCCGGCATGTCGCCGCAGATGGTCGCCGCGCTGATGCGGCAGACCGAGCAGGAGACGGCAGCCGTCCAGTTCACGCACGCCATCACCCGCCCGCAACTGCGCCGCGTCGCTGCGCTCTCCTGTGTGATGCTGCTGATTCTCACCGCGCATGTCGCCTTCGCTCGCGAGCCGATGGCGCGCTGGCTGCTGCGCATGCTCCACCCTTACAGCGACATCCCCGTTTTCGCGCTCACGCAGTTAGACGTGCAGCCGCGCCACGTCGTCCTGCCGCGTGGGGCGGACCTCACCATCACCGTCGCCGCCAGCGGCAGCGCCGTGCAATCCTGCGACCTCTACGTTCAACGCGAGGGAAGCGGTTGGGAAAAGCGAACGGCGAGACCGCAGACCCCAGGACGACAGGACAACATCACCGCGCTCTTCCGATACCGGCTGACGAACCTTACGTCCTCCATCCGCTACTACGCTCGCGCCCGCGACGGTCAGTCGAACACATACACGGCGATGGTGGTGGACCGCCCGGCGATTGTCGGGGTGCGCATGCGATACCACTATCCCGCTTACACGCGCCAAGGGAGCGCGATGGCGCAAGAGGGCGCGGGCAACATTGCTGCGCTTGTCGGCACGCGGGTCGGCGTGGAGATGACGGCGAACAAACCGGTTCACGCCGCCACGTTGGAATTGAACGTGGGGGCGGCGCGTCTCCGCCAGCCCCTCCGCGTGGAAGGCGCAAAGGTGATAGGCAGCCTGACCGTGCGCCAAGACGGCACTTATACGGTGCGCCTGTGGGACGAACACGGCTTCACCAACCTCGACCCACCGCAATACGCCATCCAAGCGATCGCCGACCGCGCGCCCGACGTGTCTCTCATCAAACCCAAGACGGACCTGGAGTTAGTCCCCGATGCAACGTTGCCGCTGTCGGCAACCGCCCGCGACGACTACGGCATCGCCGCGTTGCGGTTGAAGCATCAGAAAGAACAAGCCAACCCCCAACCCCTCCGAACGCTTTCGTTACCTGCCCCTTCCCCCCCGCGCCGCGCGGTGACCGCCGCCGCCCGCTGGAATTTGGCGGGGCTGGATTTGCAGCCCGGCGATGCGCTGACCTTCTTCGTGGAAGCGCAGGACAATGACAACGTGACGGGTCCGCACATCGGCAAGTCGGAGGTGCGGCGCGTGCGCATCGTCAGCCACGAGGAGATGGAGATGCGACTCAACGCGCTGATGTCCGATATTCGTCAGATGTTGGACCGTATCATTCAGCGGCAGCGCGAAACGAAGGCGCAGACGCAGCGGGCGCAGGCGAATCCTCAACCGCCGACGATCAGCGAAGCCCGCCGCGCGCAGAACGACATCGCCCGCGAGACGGCGGACGCCGCGCAGCAACTGAACGACCTGACGGAGCAGGCGGAGAACAACGCCCTGTCTCCCCCCGAAGAGTTACAGCGACAGCGCGAGACGCAGCAGGGCTTGCAGAACCTCGCGCAGCGCGACATGCCGCAGGCGGCGCAGAGCATCGAACGCGCGGAGGCGTCGCGCCACCGACAAGCGCGGCAGCAATCGTTGAATCAAGCCGCACAGCAGCAGCAGCAAATCCTCAACCAATTACAGCGGATGCGTGAGGCGCTGGAGAATCGCAACGATTTGGAACGCCTCGCGGCGCAGGCGCGGGAGTTGGCACAGCGGCAGCAGGCGTTGGCACGGCAGGCGGAGATGATCGCTCCGAACATGCTACAACGCTTCCCAGACGAGTTGCCAGCAGGGCAGCGCAACTTGCTCGACGCCATGGCGCAGGAGCAGCGCGGCATCCGCGAGGGCACGCAACAATTAGGACAGCAGTTGCAGGAGGCGATGCAGCGGCAGCAGAACGCGGCGCAATCCGACCGCCTGAATCAGGCGGCGCAGCAGATGCAGCAGCAGCGTTTGACCGAGCGACAGCAAAGCGTCGAGCGGCAGATGCAGCAGAACCAACTCCGTTCCGCCGCGCCTGAAGCCAACCGACTGGCGCAGGATTTACAGAACCTGGCGCAGACGCTTCAGCCGCCCAACCCGCCGCTGCCCAGCGCCGCTGAGATGGCGCAGCAGTTTCGCGAGATGGCAGAACGTCTCGGCAAGTTGGTGAGGCAACAACAGGAGGTCGTGCGCCAAGCCGAACAACGCCCCAACGCGCAGCAATCGCAGCAACTCGCCGAGAGGGAGCGCAGCATCCAGCGCGAGGCGGAGCGCATGGCGAAACTGACCCGACAGATGTCCAAGCGATCGCCATCGGCGGGGAACATGAACGAGAACTTGCAGGAGGCGTCACGGCAGTTGCAGCGGGCGCAGTCGCCGCTGTCGCGGAACCAGCCGCAGCAGGCGCTGCCGTCGGCTCGCGCGGCGCAGCGGGCGTTGGAACAAGCCCTGCAAGAAGCCGAAGACGCCGCCGCGCAGATGGAGCAGCAACAGCAGGCGGACGCACTGCGCCAGCAACTCCGCGACCTCGCGGCGCGGCAGCGTGGCATCAACCAAGCCACGCAGCGGCTCGACCGCACGCAACGGGAGCGCGGACAACTTCCCCCGAGCGACCAGCGCGAGGCGCAGCAAGCCGCCCGGCAGCAGGGCGGTTTGGCGGAGGAGACGCGGCAACTGCAACAAAGAATACCGTCGCAAATTTTCCGCCACGCCCTCGGCGAAGCCGCGCGCAGCATGGAGCGCGCCCAGCAACAGATGGAGCGCGGGCAACTCGGTGCGCCGACGCAGCGCGAGCAGGAACGCGCCGCGCGGTTGCTGGACGAAATGGCGAGCGCCCTGGACAACCAGAGCGACAACAGGGGCGGTGCACCCCTGCCAGCCCCGCGCGGTATGAACCAAGCGGCGCGTGAGTTGCAGGGCGCGCTGGGTGACATTCGGATGCTGCGCGAGGTGGAGCGGTTCCTCAACGAGCAGACGCGCGAGTTTGAGCAACATCGCTCCGACCCGCTGACCCCCGAACAACAGCAGGAGTTGGAGCAACTGGAACGGCGGCAGGGCAACAACGCCAACCTGACGCAGCGCACGGCGCGCCGCCTGCGCGCCTTCCCGCAGTTGTCGCGTCTCATTGACCAGGCGGGCGACGACATGCGCCGGTCACAGCAGCAACTGCAAGAACAGGAAACCGGCGAACCCGCCCAGCAACCGCAACGCGAAGCCATTCGCCGTCTCGAAGAGGCGTCAGGGCGCATCGAGCAGGTGTTACAGCAGCAACAGGCGCAGCAGATGGCGCAACGCGCCCAGCAGCGGCGGCAGCGAGCGAACCAGCCCGCGCTTGACTCACACTTCGTTCAAGGTAGCGATGAAGGCGGCGAGCGGAACGAGGTCTTGCAGCGGCTGCGCGGCTTCGGCAACCTCCCCCCGCGCGCCCAACGCGCCCTGCGCGAAGGCGCGAAGGAAAAGGTGCCTGCCGAGTATGAGAACTTGATCAATCAATACTACAAAGCGCTGGCGAAGGAGAAGCGAAAATGAACGGCGTGTGGACGTGGAGGGGTAAGAGCAAAAAGACGGCGTTGCAAGTGGCAAATTGTAAATTTCAGATTTCAAATTTGCAAGGGCTGTCGCTGCTCCACCTCTGCATCTTGGCATCCCTTTGCCTCCTCCTTCTCCTCCCCGCTGTCGGTTTCGCTCGACAAAAGAGGGAGAAAGAAGTCGAGGAGCGCGAGTATCTCGGCACGCCCGAATCGGAGCGGGCGGTGGAGCGCGCGCTGGCGTTTCTGGCGGCGCGGCAAAGCGCGGATGGACGGTGGGTGAGCGCGCAATACACCAGCGAGTGCGGCATCACGGCGCTGTGCCTGCTGGCGTTCCTCTCCGCCGGGCATCAGCCCGATAGGGGCAAATACGGCAAGGTGGTCAGCAAGGCGGTGGATTATCTGCTGCGCAACGTGCAGGAGAACGGACTCATCTACGACACCAGCGGCAGGGCAGGTCCGCCCATGTATGGACACGGCTTCGCCACGCTGGCTTTAGCGGAAGTTTACGGCATGACCAAACGCACCGACGTCAAAGAGAAGTTGGAGCGAGCGGTGCGGCTCATCCTGGCTTGTCAGAACAGCGAAGGCGGCTGGCGGTATCAGCCGCGCGTGGCGGACGCGGACATCTCGGTGGTGATTTGTCAGGTGATGGCGCTGCGGGCGGCGCACAACGCGGGCATCATCGTCCCACCTGAGACCGTGAAGAAGGCGATCGAGTTCGTTAAGCGCTGTGCCAACAACCCTGACGGCGGATTCAGTTACATGCCCTATCGCCCCGGCTCCGGTGTGGCACGCACCGGCGCGGGCGTGCTGTCCCTCATCGTTTGCGGTGAACCCACCGCCGAGCAGGTGAAGAACGGGCTGGAATATCTCCTGCGCTCTGCGCCCGACGTGCGCGGTCAGCATCACTTTTACGCCCTTTACTACTGCACGCAAGCGATGTATCAAGCGGGCGGCAAATACTGGCTGTATTGGTATCCCCGCGTGCGCGACTACCTTGTGAAGACGCAGAGCGCGGAGGGCAGTTGGTATGACGCGCCCGGCGAAGCCTATGCGACGGCGATGGGCGTGCTGGCGTTGCAAGTGCCGGCGGCGCTGTTGCCCATCTATCAGAAGTAAGTTAGTAGGGGCGACCCTCTGGGGTAGCCCAAAGCAGGGCTGGCAGGGACGCGCCGCCCCCACTCAAACGCTGTCGTTCTGACCCTGAACGCAATGACTTTGTGTCCGTCATGGCAAGGAACGCAGGGGGATGGCTTCGCTGCGCTCGCCATGACGGTCACCAGTGTCATTGCGAGGAGCGCAAGCGACGAAGCAATCCCCTCCGGAGGGAGATGGCTTCGTTGCGCTCGCCATGACAGACACAGCCGCTTGCGATCAACCTTGTGTCGCGGTCAGAGGCCGCGATATATCTGGGACAGGCTTTTTAATCTGCCGTAGCCATGAGTAGAGCGTTCTCGTTATCCTTGTGCTGCTTTCTTTACGCCGCGTCTGCGTCCACCCAGAAGCCGCCGCCCCCAGCGCAGAAGATTACCGACCACGTTTACCGCATCGGGCAAGTCATCGTGGACACAAAGGCGAAGACCGTCACCTGCGAGGGCAAGGTCAATATGCAAAAGGGCGCGATTGATTATCTCGCCGTCGCATCGAAGGGGAAGTTGCACGAGAGCGTGCTGGAACTGGATGCCGAGCCGATTCATCTCAACATCGCGCTGCTCCTTCTGGGGTTGAAAGCGGGCGAAAACCTCCAGGAGCACGGCGACCCGACGCCACCCCAAGGCGATCGCGTGGATATTTTGGTCAGTTGGGAGGACAACAATGGGAAACGGCGCGAGGTGCGCATCGAGGAGTTGGCGTGGGAGGTGGAGAAGAAACGCCCGATGGAGCGCACCAGTTTCGTGTTCACCGGCGGGCGCATTGTGGACGGCAGGTTTACGCCCCAAGAGGAACGCTCCCTTGTCGCCGTTTATAGCGACGCCGACACGCTCCTCAACAACCCGCTGCCCACGCGCCTCGATCATGCCGCTTACAGCGTCAACGAGAAGTTGACGCCGAAGGTGGGGACGAAGGTGCGGGTGGTGTTCAAGCCAGCGGAGGCGGAGAAGGGGAAATGATGAGGAGAATAGAAAGCAAGCCCCAGGACAACATGACCGCAGACCACCGACCACGGTCGTTAGGTCAGTGGTCAGTGGTCAGTGGTGAGTGGTCAGTGGCCACGTCGTTTTCCATTCTCCTGTCAGAACTTCGCCGCCGCACCAATCGGCGCGCGGCGCTCACCGTCGGCGGCTTGCTGCTGCTGTCGCTGCTTATCGCCGCGCTCCTGCAACTTTTCTGGGTGCAGGTGAACGTCTACACGGGGCTGGCGCCGCGCTTCGTGTTTCGCTGGTTTGTGATGACCTGCGTGGCGGCAACGTTGCTGCTGCTACCATTGGCGGTGTGCGCGGGCGCGGGCGGCATGGTGGCGGAAGTGCAGAGCGGGCGGCTGCGGGAGTGGCGCGTTACACCGCTGGCGCCGATGGTGATGGTGACGACGAAAACGTTCGGTGCGCTGTGGCACCTGATTCTAACGGTATGCGTCTCTGCCGTCTGGTGGAGCGCGGTGTCCGTCATGACGCATCGTATTGACTCGATGACGGTGGTGCGGGTGCATCTGTTGCTGCTGGTGTTGATGGTCTCCTACGGCTGCTTGGCGGCAGGCGTCGCGGCGGTGTGGCATCCTGAGAGGGACAGCCTGAGGGCGCAAGTCAGCGCGACGGTCATGGTGCTCTTGCTGCTCATCGCCACGAGCGTGAAGTTGTTTCTGTCGAACCCACTCATCCGCGCCTTGAACGACCCGCGCACCCTCATCAGCGTGGAACTCGCTCTCAATCCGTTCCTCGCCATCCTCTCAGCGGCGGGGGTGGACGCGCTGCGGATGGACTGGCTTTACCGTCTGACCGCCGCGCCTGAGTACGCCTTCACCTATCCGCCCGCCTGGGTGACAGCGGCGATTTATGCAGCGGTGGGTGGGGCATCGTTGTGGGCGGCGGCGCGGCGGGTGATGAGAGAGGAAGGATAAGGGAACAGCGGTGAACCTTTTCGACGCAGACAATCTGGACACCGCCATGGCGTTGATGGAACTGCAATGGCAGTATCGCGCCTCGCGCGTCCTCATGACCGCGCACCAATTGGGCTTCTTTGCCGCCCTGCGCGAGCCGAAAACATCCATAGAGGTCGCGGCGCAATGCGGCACGCACGCGGACATGACGGAGAAACTGCTCATCGCCTGCTGTGCGATGGGTGTTGTGCGACGCGAGGGAGATTGTTTCACCCTGACGCCGCTGGCGCGGGACATGCTGCTGCCTGAAAGCCCGCGCTACATCGGCGGCGTTCTCGACCACGGGGAGAACCTCTGGTGGACGTGGACAGGGCTGACCGAATGGGTGCGGACGGGGCAGCGCGAGTCCACGCCCAAAGCGCCCGAGCCGTATGCCTCTCACTGGCACGAAAACTGGATTTGGGCGATGCATGGCATCGGCGCCAACGGCGTGGCGCAGTGGCTGGCGCGGCAACTGGACTTGAGCGACCGCCGCAACTTGCTGGACGTTGCGGGCGGACCGGGGACTTACAGCATCGCGCTCTGTCAGCGGTTCCCACAACTGCGCGCCACTGTCTGGGACTTGCCGCCGACCATCGCGATCGCCACGCAAGTCATCCGACGTTTCGGCATGGAAGACCGCATTACCCTGCAAGTCGGCGACTGGAACAAAGACGAGTTTGGCGCCGACTACGATTGCCTGCTGATGGGCAACATCCTGCATGGGGCAGGCAGTCAGGCGGACATGAAGTTAGCGAAAGCGTTCCGCGCCTTGCTGCCGGGCGGATTGCTCATCGTGCATGACTTTCTGCTGAACAACGACAAAAGCGGACCGCTCCCCGCTGCATTGTTTAACATCAACGTCGGCGCCTACACCATCGGCGAACTCCTCGCGGTCGTTCGCGCAGCGGGGTTCAAGGAAGCGTCGTTGGTGGCTTACAACGCGCAGCGCGGGAGTGGGTTGGTGACGGCGGTGCGGTGATAATTGACGGTTCACGGATGGC
>JANWYM010000339.1 GCA_025055355.1 Abditibacteriales bacterium | reverse complement strand
GTCACCTGCCGACGTTCGTTGAAAAAGTCGCTTGTTGACATCCATGACTGCCTGGGCTCCACTAACCCATACCGACGCGGTTACTCGGCTTGTGGCGGATTATACTGCAGATGCACGGGGGAGTATTATCACGTGGAGTGAGAGAGATAATGGCAAAGATACGATAGACCCGAGCCGATTGCTGAGAACGAGGCGGCGTGACGGATGGCACGGTTAGACGCCAATGACAATGTTCCCCTGCCAGCCGTTGAAGAACTGCGACGGCTCGGGCATGATGTGCTGACCAGCCACGAAAGCAGTCAGGCGGGGCAAGCGATATCTGAATGAGAAGGTATTGGCATTTGCTGGGGCTGAAGCGCGTATTTGATAACGCTCAATCGCAGGGATTTTATTCGCAAAGCGCGTTCAGATCACGCAGGCATTGTTGTCTGACCCGGACTCTGTCGCCTTAGCACAACCAATACTTGCGGTTCAGCCCTCAATGGGCGGTCAATGGGTGCGGACTAATCGTCCTGGATAAGGCAAGCGACATGGATTGATGATTGCGGAGCAACTTCAGAGACGCAATCCGTGTTCTTTGCGTCATCAGCGGAGGAAGGGATTTGAGTAGAACATTTCCAGCGGGTTGAATGTCTATTTCAGGGAGCAGGTGAAAAGACATGAACCTCGCTGAGAACATCTGGGTCGCCCTGCAAGGGTTGGCAGCCAACAAGCTGCGTTCCGCCCTGACCATGCTGGGGGTGATTATCGGTGTGCTGGCAGTCATTTTGGGCACCGCTATCGGTCAAGGCTCGCGTCAGCAGGTGTTGGCGCGCATCCAGTCGCTGGGCAGCAACGTCATTACGATTTATCCGGGCGAGCAGCGGAGCGGGGCGGTGCGCTGGGGCATAGGCTCCAGTCAGACGATGAAGCTGGAGGACGTAGACGCTATCCGTCGCGAGTGCCCATCGGTGGTCAACGCGGCGCCGCGCATTCGTGGTTCCGCGCAGGTTAAGTTCGGCAACCGCAACACTAACACCGGTATCATCGGCACGACCCCTGAATACTTCGTCATCCGCAACTACCGCATCGAGCGCGGGCACGCCTTCACCTCAAGAGATGTGAAGGCGATGCGCAAGGTGTGCGTCGTGGGCAAGACCGTCGCGCAAAACCTGTTTGGCGATGCCGCGCCCATCGGGAAAAGCCTGCGCATTCGCGGCATCCGCTTTCGCATTGTCGGCTTGCTGGGGTTGGTCGGCGCTGAGGCGTTCGGTGACCCCGATGACCAGATTTACATTCCCATCACGACAGGAATGAAGATGGTGTTCGGGCAGGATTACATTGAACGTATCTATGCCCAAACGGAGAGCCTGGAAAAAACGGCGCAGGCGGTAGCGGAGATTGAAGTCGCCTTGCGCAAAGCCCACCGCTTGCCTCCGGGCAAGAACTCCGACTTCTCGATGCGCACGCAAGCGGAGTTCATGCAGACGCAGGAGGAAGCGGCGCAGACCTTTACGCTGTTGCTGACCGGTATCGCGGCGACCTCCCTGCTGGTGGGCGGGATTGGCATCATGAACATCATGCTCGTCTCGGTCACCGAGCGCACCCGTGAAATCGGCATCCGCAAAGCCGTTGGCGCGAAGAACGTCAATATCCTCTTTCAGTTCCTCATCGAGTCCATGACCCTCAGCCTGGTCGGGGGGCTCATTGGCATCGGCGCGGGATTTCTGGTGTCCAAAGGCGTCGGCACGTGGCTGGGCTGGTTGACCATCATCTCGCCGATGTGGGTGGGCGTCGCGTTTGTTTCGTCCGCGACGATTGGCATCGTCTTCGGCGTCTACCCGGCGTGGAAGGCGGCTCGGTTGAACCCCATTGATACGCTGCGGTATGAGTAGACAAACACAGGGAGTTCTCCCGCCTGTCATGGCGAGGGCAGCGAAGCAAAACCCTCGACGGAGGAGATCGCTTTGCTTCGTCCCTCGCAACCGTTATGCTCCTCGTAATGACACGGGAACTTACTGACACAACCTAATCCGCGCGCCGGGAAGTGGATGGCGAAGCAGGAGAGAACTTCGCCTCCCCTCTCAACGAACGGCTTTGGTGCGGCACAATAGGCACGAATGGGAGGGAGGGGGACATGTGGCAGGGGCGCGTTATGACTCATACCTAAACTTTTGCATTTGCGCTTCTCTCCCTCCTCGCTCCGGGAAAACTTCATGGCGAGGGGGATTGCTTCGTCGCTGCGCTCCTCGCCATGCCGTTTCCTGCGGCGGGGAGGGAGAGAAGCGCAAACGCAAAAGTTCAGCAATAACAAAAGTTACGCTGTTGCTGACATCTTCTTTCCCAACCCCTCCCCTGGGGGGAGGGGAGTTCTTCGCGGCGTTGCCGCAGCGCAAAAAGCCTCGTTTTAAGGGCGAAAAGCCCCACCACGCCGCCCCCGTGACTTCCCTCCCCTGGGGAGGAGTAGAGGGAGGGGAAAGATGTGGAGGGCAGCCGCGTCACCTTTTCCCCAACGCAATACACAAGAGGGGGCGATTGAGTGGACCCGTTGCTTTACCTGTTGGTGGGAATCTTCGTCGTCGCTTTCATCGTGGCGTTTCTGCCGGAGAGGAAATCGCAGTAAAAAGCCCCCGCCTGCTCCGACTCAGCGGAGCGGATTGGGGCTTTGGGGGCTCTGCGGTGCGCTCACTCGCGCACTCCCCAGCCACCTCACGACCTCCTGACACACCTGCTCCGCCGTTAAACCCGTCGTCTCAATCACGATATCCGCTGCCCGTTCGTAAAGCGGCAGCCGTTCGGCGAGGAGTTCTCGCACGCGCCCTTCCACTTCAGGCAATGTTTTCTTCGCGCCGTCACCGTCAATGAGCGGACGGACGCCGGGCATCGCGTGAATCCGCCGCGCCAGTTCTGCAGGCGAGGCTGCGAGATACACAATCGCTCCCACCGCCTTGAGCAGCGGCAGATTCTCCGCGCGCTTCACCGCGCCGCCGCCGAGCGCGATGACGTGCTGGGCGCGTCCCTGCAACGAGCGAATGACCTCCGTCTCCCACTGCCGAAACTGTGCCTCCCCGTCCTCCGCAAAGATGCGCGGAATGGGCTTGCCCGCCCGCTCCACGACGAGGTCGTCCGTGTCCACAAACTGATAGTCCAAGCGCTCCGCCAGCAGTCTGCCCACCGTCGTTTTCCCCGCCCCCATGAAGCCGATGAGGAGAACGTTCATAGACCCAAACGGGAACGTGAAGGGAGGGTTGCTCATTTCACGCCTCACGTTTCACGTCTCACGTTGCGCCACGAAGAACCACCGCTCCGACCGCGCTGAGGGGTGGTTGGTCGTGTAAGCGTCGTAAACGCGCAGCGTTTGCCAGCCCGTCGCGGCGAGCAGGTCTTTCACTTCGTCTATCGTGTAAGCGCGTTCATAATGAACCTCGTAAAACTCTTTCGCCGCGCCGTCGGGCTGGCGGATTTTGAAATACATCTCCACACGCGAAATGCGCGTGATGGGGTCAAACCGGCTCCTCCAGTCGTAAGTCAAATCGCTGTTGCGCCAGAGGTTGTTCTGCGTGAACAGTTCGGCTTCCAACGCGAACTCGGAGTTGAGGTCGAAGATGAACAAACTGCCGGGCAGCAGACATTGGGCGATGTGTGCGAACGCCGACTTCAACTCTTCCGATTTGAGGATGTAGTTCAAACTGTCATAGAGGCAGACCGCCAAATCGTATTCTGGCGGCAGCGATAAAGTGCGTAAGTCCTGATGGAAGAACCGCACGTCGCGCCAGCCCCACTTCTCTCGTTTCTGTTCCGCCACGTCCAACATGTCCCGCGACAAATCCGTGCCGTCCACCGAATAGCCCCGCCGCGCCAACTCGAACGTGACATTGCCCGTGCCGCACGCGCAGTCCAAAATCCGCGTCGGGCGGTAGTCCTCCAGGCGCAGCAGCAACTCCACGTAGTCCACCCACATCCCGTAAGGCACGGTGGACATCAGCCTGTCGTAATAGGGCGCGACCTCGGTGAATTGAGGGTGGAATTTCCCTTCTTGCTGTTCCATACCGAGAGGGATTTTAGCAGAATACAGGGCGCAAGGCAACGGCACAACGCTTGACAACGCGGCGCCCTTTCGTTTACACTAACATCCCCCAAAGGAGGAACGACATGGACAAAATACGCATCGCCCTTATCGGCGCGGGCGGGATGGCGAACGCGGTGCATTATCCGTCGCTGGCGGAGTTTGCGGACGTGGAGTTGGTGGGACTCTGCGACCTCGTGGAGGAGAAACTCCATAAGACCGCTGACCGCTTTGGCATCGAGCGACGGTTCCGCGATTACAAGCAGATGATTGAGCAGACCGCGCCCGCCGCGGTTTACGTTCTCATGCCGCCGCACCATCTTTTTGACATTGTGATTCACTGCCTCAATCAAAAACTGCACGTTTTCATCGAGAAGCCGCCGGGGGTGACAACGTATCAGACGCGGGCGATGGCGCTGACCGCCGAGAAGCACGGCTGCCTGACGATGACGGGTTTCAACCGTCGGTTCATTCCTGCCATGACGCGGGCGCATCGCCTCGTCACGGAGCGGGGTCCCTTGCACCAGTGTGTCGCCACGTTCTACAAAAACCACCTGAGCGGGGGGATGTATTACAACGGGGCGATTGACATCCTCCACTGCGACGCCATTCATGCCGTTGACACCCTGCGGTGGATGGCAGGCGGCGAGGTCGGGAAGGTGTGCAGCAACGTGCGTTCACTTTACAAGGAATTCGAGACCTGCTGGCTCGCGCTGGTCGAGTTCGACAGCGGCTGCGTCGGCGTGTTGCTGACCAACTGGGCGTGCGGGCGGCGCGTCCACACCTTCGAGATGCACGGCAAGGGCATCAGCGCGTTCGTCAACCCCGACCCGCACGGGCGCACGGAGGTTTTCGCCGACGGCAACGACGCGCCGCTTGTTTCTTTCACCGCTAACGAAGCCGCCGCGAGCGACGACCACCATAAAGTCTATGGCTTCTTTCAGGAGAACCGCCATTTCGTTGACTGCTTGCGCAGCGGCGAGCAGCCGCTGACGCATTTCGCCGACAGCGTGAAGACGATGGAGTTGGCGGATAAGATGAGCCAGTGCGCCATGTGAATGCCAGACAGG
>JANWYM010000338.1 GCA_025055355.1 Abditibacteriales bacterium | reverse complement strand
CCATGCATCGGTTGTTGGGATGGACGGCGGCGCTGCTGATGTTTCTCAGCGGGGGCATCGGCGCTGCCGAGAAAAATCTGGTAGGGCTCGTGACCGCTGTGCGGGGGAACGTCGTGGAATTGAGCGTGGGCAGCGACGAGGGCGTTCATCGCGGGATGGTTTTCGTCACGAAAGTTCAGACGGCCGTCACCGCCCGCTTGGAAGTCACGGCGGTGAGCGCGAACCGTTCGACGGCGCGCATCGTGCAGAAGATGGGCATCGTGACCGTCGGCGATACAGTTGAGTTGGACGCAGCCGCCTCCGCGCCCAGCAAACCCATCCTCGCCCCTCAACCACCCAACGTTCTAACGTCCCAACGTTCCACCGTTTCACCACCCCAACGCCCCGAGGTCGCCGCGAGAGCCGTCATCCTCGCAGTTGAGCAAGACAAACTCATCATCAGTGCGGGCAGGGCGGACGGGCTGGAAGCCGGGACTTACGTCACGCTACATCGCGGGCAGCAGCGCGTCGCCACGTTCCATGTGAGCCGCGTCGAGGCGCACCAAGCGGAGGGCAGAGTCTTCAACGTGGAGCGCGGCGTGTCATTGGCGGTGGGAGATGAAATGACGCTGAGTTTTCAGGCAAGCGACGGCATCACGGGACCGCCGGTCAGCCCGGCGAACGAACGCGTGCCGCAACTGCCGCAGTTCACCGTGCCGCGCACGGAGAAGACCTACGATTTGCTGGGCGCGCTGGCCAGCGAAGGGCTCATCACGAAGTATCCCGCCCGCGTGTTCCACGAGGACTCGCCGTTCCAGTCGCGGGCGGAGAACAGCATTGTGTTCACGCGGGCGCAGGTGGCGGAACTCATCAACGAAGCCCTGCACAACCTCGCGCAGCAGCCCAACGAAAAAGTCGCGCACGGTTCCATCGCCGCGCTGAACCAGTTGGTGCGCGATTATGAAAAGGAACTGCGGATGCTGCGGGCGGACTTTGAAAGCGTCGAGATGCAGTTGGAAAAAGCGCAGAGCGAGCGAGCACCCTACGGGTTCAGTGGCTTCTTGCGCTTCGGCAACGTCAGGGCCAGCGGCTCTGGGATTGCGCCGCGCACGGAGTTCGGGCAGTCGGTAGATACAGGCTTCAACGTGCGATTCAACCTGTTTGCCAACATCAGCCGCAAGATGCGCTTCGAGGGGCAGTTCGATACGAACTCCGAAAGCACCACAGGGCGTAGCACCAACATTCGCCGCGCCGTGCTGACGATAGATGATGCCATCAAACTTCCGTTGTTGGGACGCGTGCAATGGGAAGCGGGGCGAGGTGATTTCTGGTACGGCGTCGGGCGGTTCAGCACCCTGCTGCTGTCGGACACCGGCGGTCCTTACGATTACGTCAAAGCGCGCTACCGCATCGGCAGCGATTTCCTCTACGAGGGCTTCGCCACCGTCATTGGCAACGACCCGCGCAAGAACCTCTACGGACATCGCCTCGAAACGCACGTCGGAAACAGAATACGGTTGGGCGTGGCGGAGACGATGCTTGCCGCCCATCAAGGGTTAAGCGGCACGTTCCTGTTGACGTCGTTCGTGCCGACCCTGCCGTTTGTCCTTGTGGACCGCATGACCAACAACGTCAACACCAACCCCGTGTCCATTCTTTACGTCGAAGCCAACGTCGCGGAGGGGTTTCACTTGTATTCGGAAGTGCTGTTAGATGACTTGGTCATCCGCGAGCGCGAGCCGCTGCCGCACCGCGCCGGTTTCCTGTTAGGCGCGCAGGGGTTTCTTGCCAAGAACCCGCTCAAGTTCAACGGGCGGCTGGAGTTCGTCCACCTGCAGCCGGGTGTGTATCAATCGCTGAACGTGGTGGAAAACTACTTTCGCGGCGGGCGTCCCATCGGCTACCTCTGGGCGACGCCTGACCCCCGCGCGCGCGGCATCAACAGCATCCACCTCGACTTAAACTGGATGCCTGTCAACAAACTGACCTTGGGCTTCAACATGGAACTTGCTGATTGGGGCGCGGATGACCCGCTGCTCTCGCGTCAGAACATCGTCCGCTTCCGTGCCCTTTACGACGTATCGCGCAACTTCTCCATCGGACTGCGCGCCCTGCGCACCTCCACCACGAACGACAACTTCGTGCCTCATGCGTTCGGGAAGCAGAGCCGATGGGAGTTCTATCTGCTGCGGACGTTTTAAGGAGAGTTACGCGGTTGCCGTCATTCCCTTGTCCCTTCCCCGACCCCTCACCGATGAAAACGCCCGCCATTGCGAGCGCGGCGAAGCAATCCCCTCCGCCGCAGGAGATTGCTTCGCTGCGCTCGCAATGGCGGGCACGGCGGATGGCTGCGCCCCGCTCGCCGGAGCGCCGACACCCTGCCGGCATTTTATGCAGGCTGGAAGCCCGCGCTCCACGGCTTTCGGGTAGGCTCTAAGCGGTCCGCCGGGGCCAACCGCTGAAATCATACGGCACGTTGTCGTCGGGATTGTAGCACTCCGTCGCGCACACGAGCAGCCGCGCTTCGGCGACGCCCAAGGCACGGAAGACGTGCGCCACGCGCGGGGGAATGATGAGGCGGGCGGGACAGACGTCGCCCATGCAGAAGGTGCAGTGCGCTTCAAACGTCGGGCTGTCCTCGCGCAAGTCGAACAGTTCGACCTCTGCCTCTCCACCAATGACCATCCAATACTCCGTGCGCTTCAGGTGATAATGCCCAGCCCGCTCCTGGCCGGGATAGGCGATGCTGGTGTAAACCGAGCGCACGTTGAGCGTGCCCAACTTGGTCTCGTCCAACCACTCGACCAGCCAGCCGCGGCGGTCCAGAAAAACGTCGCACCGCTTCAAATCCACCCCGGCGGGCAGTGTGCCTTTCACCCATACTCCGTCCACAAACGCCATAGAGTATCTCTCTCCTGCTAACGGATAAAAGGTCCCTCCGGTGGTTATCCGTCGGCACCTTTCATCTATTGGCAGATGCATCTATCCGCCAAGGCTGTCCAACATCCCTTTTACGTCCCGCGCCAGGCACGTGAAGATGGGCGTATCGCGCAGGGTGTAACTACTGGCGTCGGAGAAGCGCAACTCCTCCACGAGGTCGAGAAAATCCTGCGGGCTATCCGTCTCAAACGCGACGACGAACTCCTGGTCGTCCAAACCGTAGGAGTAAGTCGTGTTCAACTTGACGGACGGATACTTGTTGCCGATGCGCATGTGCTCATCCATCATGCCCTGCCGCGTCGTCTGGTTGAGTTTATACCACGCCCGCGTCTTCACGAACGGATAGACAAATAGATACTTATGCTCGCCGGGCTTGATGTAAAGGCGGCTCTCGGCGTGCTGAGGATGGTGTTTGTCCAGGTACATTGAGCGTTTGGTCATCGAGAGGTAGGAGTAGGGGACGGTCAAATACTTACCTAAGTCCGTCGCCAGCAACTCCGTCTGCATCTCCTGAAACACGTCGGGGGTGGACGGCTGGGTGTGCGCGATGCGCCACAGCAGGAAATCGCAGTCGCCGCGAATGCCGACGAGCGTGTAACACAGCGTCATCACGCGGTCCCGATACTTCTCAATCACGGAGGCAAATTGCTCCTTGCCCCGCGCGCGCTCGTCAGCGGGCAGCCGCCGCCACGCGGGATCTACCTTGAAGAAAGCGAAGTTGACAAACTGACGGGGCAGGGATGACTTAGCTGCCTGCCCTTCGGTGGGTCGTTCTGGTCTCATAAGTTTCCCTCCTAAATCAAATCACCCGCAGGTCATTATAAGTAACCTCTGCCTGAGTGTCAACTTGCGTTCTCAGCAAAAACGGTTATGATAAAGTGGTGAGGGATGCGGCTGTGAAGCGAACACAAAAAATCAACGTCGGCGTCATCGGCTTGGGCATGGGGCGCTGGCATTTGCAGAACTACGCCAAGTGCGCCAACGCGAACGTGCTGGCGGTGTGCGATATTGACGAGACGCGACTGAAGGCGGTGCAGATGGAGTATGATGCACCCTACGCTTACGCGAACTACGCGGAGTTAATCGCGATGGACGAACTGGACGCCGTGACCGTGGCGTTGCCCAACTATCTACACGCGCCCGTGACCATTGCCGCGCTGCGGGCGGGCAAGCACGTCCTCGTCGAGAAGCCCATGGCGACGAGCGCACGGGAAGCCGAAGAGATGGTGGCAGCGGCGAAGAGGGCGCAGCGGATTTTGATGATGCACTTCAACTATCGCTTCACGCCGGAGCATTTTTTCCTCAAGGACTACGTCCAGTCGGGGGGCTTGGGCGAAGTGTATTTTGCCAAGGCGTTTTACCTGCGGCGGCGCGGCATTCCCGCCTTGGGCAGTTGGTTCACGCAGAAAGCCCTCTCCGGCGGGGGCGCGCTCTGTGACATCGGCGTTCACGCGCTGGATTTAGCGTTGTGGCTGATGGACTATCCGCAGGTCAGCGACGTGTTGGGGGCGTCCTACGCCAAGTTCGGTCCACCACTGGCGCAAAAGGCGAAGAAGACTTTTGACGTGGACGACCTCTCCGTCGGTCTCATCAAGTTTGAGAACGGCGCGAGTTTGTTCCTCGAAGCCAGTTGGGCAAGCAACATCGCTAAAGATGAAGTCTACGTTGACCTCTACGGCACGAAAGGCGGTCTGACCACGCGGGGCGGGGCGAAGATGTTTTATGAGCGAGCCGGAGCGCAAGTCGATGCAGCACCCGTGCGCGTCCGCCCCGTCGAAACGCCGCAGCAGCACTTCGTCAACTGCATCCAACGTGGCATGACGCCAATTTGCCCCGGCGAACACGGCTTGGCGGTGCAGCGCATTCTGGATGCGATTTATGCCTCGTCCCTCAATGCATAACGCAGCGTGCTGTCAGCGGATTGCGGTAGCGGATTAAACGGATGACTTTCGCAGGCGGTGGCGGATTAAAAGCCTCTCCTAAAACTCTCTCCTCCTCGGTAAGGAGGGGTCGGGGGAGGTTCAAAACAACGCCGACAACCCCTATGGTCCCACCTGCAAAAGTCATCCGTTTAATCCGCTACCGCAATCCGCTGACAGCACGCTGCGTTAAGAAATCTCATGCCGCCCGCCGCAACCGTCGGGCGCGCACAGCAGCCTCGATGTCGCAGTTGAGTTGAAGTTCACGATCGGTGTTCATGCCGAGGTTGACCGC
>JANWYM010000337.1 GCA_025055355.1 Abditibacteriales bacterium | reverse complement strand
CCGCAGCCCGCCGCCGTCGAAGAAGGGGCGAAGGTGTTAATGGACGGTGGCAATGCCATTGACGCCGCCATCACCTGCGCCTTCGTTCAAGCCATCGTCGACCCGCAAATGTGCGGCATCGGCGGCTACATGCTGCTCAACCTCCACCTTGCCCACCCGACCTCAGCCGACCTCAACCCACCCCAGCCAATTGTTTTGGACGCTCCCGCGCTGGCTGGCTCAAAGGTGACCCCGACGATGTGGGAGGACAAAGTAATTCGCCCCAACCCCGACGGCTGGGGCTGGTTCCTCGAAGGCAAAATCAACGATGTAGGCTACCAATCCATCTGCACGCCGGGCGCAGTGCAGGGCTTCGCCGAGGCGTTGCGGCGGTGGGGCACGATTTCATGGCAACGCGCTTTGGAGCCAGCGATGCGCCTGGCAGAAGAGGGCTTCGTCGTCAGCCAAAACCTGTCGGCGGGTTGGAAGACGAAAGCCAAGTATCCCGAAGCCTCCTCGCTGCTGGAAACAGTTCAGAGCAACGCCGAAGCGCGGCGGATCTACCTGAAACCCGACGGCTCGATCTATGAACCGGGCGAAGTGCTACGCAACCCCGACTATGCCCGCACGCTGCGCCAACTCGCTGAACGTGGCGCGGAGGATTTTTATCAGGGCGAACTGGCGACGCGTATCAGCGCGGACCTCGCAGCAAACGGGAGTTTCGTCACAGCGGAGGATTTAGCGACATATCGCCTACGCGAGGAGGCACCTGTCGTCGGCACGTATCGCGGTTACACGATTGTATCGGCACCGCCGCCGCACGGCGGACCGACGCTCATTGCCATTCTCAACATTCTCGAAGGCTACGACCTTGCTTCCCTCGGTCACAACTCGCCCGCTTACATCCGCCTCGTCGCCATGGCGATGAAAGCCGCGTTCGCCGACCGCAACCGCACGTTGGGCGACCCGCAGTTTGTAAATGTGCCATTGGATTGGATGACCTCCAAAGACCGCGCAGCCGAGTGGCGGCAGGCGATTGACGCGGGCGCGCCGATTGACGTGGGACAGGCACAAGTCGGCCCTGCGCACACGACACACGTAACCGTTGTGGACAGGCACGGCAACTGTGTCGCGCTGACGCATTCGCTCGGTTCGTCGTCAGGCGTCATCCCGCCCGGTTTGGGGTTCATGTTCAACAACTCGATGATTAACTTCCATCCCTACGCTGGACACCCCAACTCCATTGCCCCACGCAAAGGACGCACGACCGGCATGACGCCGACGATTGTTTTCAGAGACGGGAAACCGATTTTGGTTCTCGGCGCGCCCGGCGCGACGCGCATCATCACCAGTTGCCTTCAAGTCATCCTCAACGTCATAGACTTCGGCATGAGCGTCAGCGACGCCGTGCTCGCCCCGCGCTTCGACTGTCAGGGCGATGTGATCACCTGCCACGCCCGCATCCCTGAATTCGTCTGCGCTCAAGTGCGCAAGCACCATCCGATTCAACGCCTCGCGCAGAGCCATGGCGGACTCGCGCTCGTTCACGCGATTGCCCTTGACCCGCAGACGGGGAAACTGTCGGGCGGGGCGGATGCGGGAAGTGGCGGGATGGCGCTGGAGGTGTGACGAGAATGCGTGAAGAGTTCAGGAGTGACGCGGTTGCCATTATGATCTTTCCCCTCCGCGACGGGAGGGGAGTGACGGGAACGGCTCCACGGGGCTTTTTGCCCTGACAATCAGGCTTTTTTCGTCGCGGCAACGCCGAGGAGAACTCCCTTCCCCTAAGGAGAGAGGTTAGGAGAGGGGAAAGACCCTGATGGCAACCGTGCTACTTTTGGAGTTATTGGGCAACGGACAAGGCAATGAGAGAATAGACGGCAACCTCTTCTGTCGCATGCTTGGGAGGGTCAGGGGCTTTCTGAATGGTGCGTTCTGTCGCCCTATCCTTGATGTCATGGTGAGCATAGCGAAGCCATTCCTGCCGCAGCAGCCATCCCCTCCGTAGGGGATTGCTCTGCTACGCTCGCAACGACAGCCATTTTCATGGGGGAAAGGCATGAGGGCAATCACGTAACTCTTGACCTTACGTCAAACCAACCTCGACCCAATCATATACCGAAGGATCAGGCTTAGCAAAGTCCTCGCGGACGTTTTCTCTGCTCCGTTCACTTGGGCCTCTGAGTTGAAAGTAACAGCATATACGCCTGCTTGAGGTTATCATCTATTCTCTCCCAATCACTCCATGCCCCCGCCGGTAGCCCGAATTCGTAGGTTGCTTGCTCTATAAGTTCATGGAGAGTAGGATGCCATGTGTCACCAGCAAACTCTCCCGACACGGAGAAGCGGTAGAGAAAAAAGCCTATCCTGTCTTCCACAGCCACTAAGATGTGAGGTGGAGGCAAGGCGGTTTGCGACGATGTCAGGTCCAATTCTTTAGACATGCCTACATAGTGCTGCACAGCAGACCTTGTCCCTTCAGAAAGAAGAGCTATTTTTATGGGTTTCCAGTCAGCGGACATGAAAACAACCTCACTTTACTTTAAGTGCGCGTCACCCCCTCTATCTCTCCCCCTTGGCAAGGGGGAGACGGAGGGGGTAGCGGCTCTCCCCCTTGCCAAGGGGGAGACGGAGGGGGTAGAGATTGCCCGCGGTGAGGAGTTTGTTGAAGTCATCATAGGTGTAAAGAACCTGCTCATTGGTCAGGTTGTCCGTCAGAGAGAGGCGGTTGCCCACCGCGTCGTAGGTGTAGGAGTCATCCTGAATCGCCGTGTCGTCGCTGTATTGTCCACGCGGGTCTGGTGCCCCGACGATGTGCCGCTCGGTGAACCGCTATTTTCGGCGGACCAGGCTAAGATAAATGAGAAAGACAGCAAAAAACAATGTATAAAGTGCTATGCAAAATATCGTCCCCACCGCATCGGAAAAGAAGGGATTGGATATGCCTAAGATGAATCGGGGCGTTATGCTAAACCCTATCACCATCCCGATGAGACCCGAAAGCCACACCAAGAAGTGACGAACCCAACAGCGAAGACCCATTGGCAACATCTTACGTAATCCCATTGCGCCCTCCTACAACGCCAAAGATGATGCAGTTAGCCTGATATATCAGGAGGTTTAACTGCATAACTCGTGCGGTTCATCACTCAGAGAATGGTTATGGTTTTCCTTTAGGTTCAGCCATTCTCCGACTGATGAACCGCCTAACGGTGTGGTGGAGGAGGAGGATAAGGAACACCGCCAGGTGTTCCTGCCTTGCCAATTTCCTTCAGGATGTCTCCCCATGGAAGATTGCCAACCTTCTCCCCTATCCACCATAAAGCATCCCCTACGGCGAGACCTGCCAGTGCGCCCACCCCAGCCCCTATTGTGCCACCTATCAGCATACCAGGTTTAATCCCAAAACCTAAAGTCGGACCTCCGATGACCGCACCACCGATGGCACCCCCAATAATTGTCCCCGCTGCGCCTCCTGCAGAGCCCCAGAACCAGTCCCACCACTCCTTAGGTTTCCTTTGATGTCCCGTTGGGTCCACATAGTTGACTGGATCTCCCTCGCAGTAGTTGTAACGATTCAAACTCTGCGGTCTTATGATCTCCCCCAAGTAGGTATCCGCGCTAATGAACCGCCCCACCAGCGGGTCATAATACCGCGCCCCGACGTGCATCAACCCATCGTCGCCATCATTCCGATACCCCCATTGCCCCGCATACTTGTCAACATTGCCGCTGCTGCCTGCGCTGCTCTCAATGTTGCCGAACGCGTCGAACGTCGTCGTTTGGGTGATGCTTTGTGTGTCGTTGCTGAGTTGCCGCGTGCTGCCTAAGCCGTTACTGTTCTAAAGGTTGAAGATAAATAACTGCCATATCACCCGCAAGAGTGGTAAAGATAGCAAGTTGGATCTTATAGCGTTTAGCCTCCACAACGATTGTTACGTCTGCTCGTTGCTCTCTGTTATCTTTTAATCCTGCCATTCTCCGTAATCTCTCAATGAGGTAAGTGTGGACTGCTTGCGGCAGAAGGGCAATTTGATAGACGACCCCCCGGATGCGAAACCAGACAACCGATTTGTCATCTTCTCTCTCGATGCCGATCATATCTGCCCTATCGAGTATTGCTTGTTGGAGAATTGAGTCAACCACCTTGCGAGCAGGCGCAATGTCTCCTTCTGCCACATTGACAAGGTCGCAGACAGCGCTCTCAAAAGGATGCACTTGAGGTGAATTCTGTGTCATTCCTCTCTCCTCCTCATTAAGCCTTAAAGCCCCAGGTAGCACATCTGTGGCTCTAAGGCTCTTGAAAAACAACTCCTCCTGTATGTCTCCAAGAAGCAGAGACGATCTACTACCGCACTATGAAAGAGCTTTAACCGTATCCATCAGAGACTATCTACCTCGTATCGGGTAACCTCCAATATCCTCAAATACTGACATGACGAATGCTGGATCAGTTTTCATGGTGTTAGTGACGGAATCCATGGTGCCTGGCTCATTGGGTCGCGGCTTCGGTATAAATGGTTTTCCTGGTTTCCAAGGGATGGGCGGGGTATTCGGTGGTATTGTATCAGGCTCAGATTCAGGAGATGGGTTTCCATCCGGATGAACATATGGTTTTCCCGGTTCCCAAGGAATCGGGTTGCCGGGAGTTGGTCGGATCTCATATTCTTTACCATCTCCGCTACCTGTACCGTCTCCGCCGCTACCTATGCCTTCACTACATCCGCCTACTCCAATGGCGACTACTACCGCTACTGCCACAAGCAACCAGGGAAAGTGCCCCGTTGGATCTACAGCATTGACTGGATTGTTCTCGACGTAGACATACCAATTCAAGCCCCAGCGAATCGGGTCTACCGTGATGAACCGCCCTACCAACGGGTCATAATACCGCGCCCCGACGTGCATCAAGCCATCGTCGCCATCATTCCGATACCCCCATTGCCCCGCATACTTGTAGGCGTTGTTGCTGCTCCCCGTGCTGCTTTCGACGTTACCGAAGGCGTCGAACGTCGTCGTTTGGGTGATGCTTTGTGTGTCGTTGCTCAACTGCCGCGTGCTGCCCAACCCGTCACTGTGGTAGTATTCGTCACTGCTGCCGTTGACATCCCGGCTGACGCGGTTCACCCCGTAAACGTAGTGCGCGACGACGTTGCTGCCTTGCGTCT